>NZ_CANMAB010000061.1:0-23803 GCF_947495635.1 uncultured Virgibacillus sp.
ATCGAAAAACCATATTTGGGCAGTAAAGTGTTTCAAATTAATAAGCAGAAATTGTGTCATTTTACTTGACGGTCACATTTATCTTCTTTCATATATTTTATCATCAGAAGGATTACAGTGGTAAACAGTCAGTTACTCTATGATACACTTTTTATCATTTTAGGGTAAATATTATGTTGTCAGAGGTGGTACCATTCAATGGCTGTAATCACACACCTCATTACTTTACGAACTGTGCTTTGCTCAGAAGCTTTGTAACAATAACTTGAATTAATAGATTTATATTTAATAGTCATATTATGTAAATACAAATTTGTTTATACAATTTTACAATGGTATAATATAGATGTACTCATCATATTTTTGATGAGTTTCCTGATGTATTCAAAAACGAAAGAGTTCTGGTTTGATTCTTATCTTCCAGAACTCTTTCGTTTTAAAAAGATATTTTGTTACTAAAGTTTAAAAGATTATTGAACTAATTCTTCTTCGTAATCATTACTTCTACTACATCTTTTACAGATGATTTCATACGCCCATTCTAAATTATTATTTTAAATATACACCCTTGTAAAACTCACCATCATTCCGTACCTCAATATCCATTGCTACTATACTTTGTAATATATGCTCTAAAAACAAAGTTCCTAAATAATTTTCCTACAAGACCTCTTGTGCATTGAAATTTGATAAATCTATCATCTTTATTCTTTTCAATTTGAAATAACCCCTATGTTTTTTACGTTCTATTGATACAACAGTTCTTTGGACCAATAATTGAATTGTTATTTTAGCTTTTTTTCTATAGTATAGGAACTAATTAATAAAAGAATGAAATTTTCTTCGATTTTAAGTTATAATATTAGGTGATTAAATTTTAATACAATTAGGCAATTCAGAATTGTGAAGGAGGTTTAATTTGGATATATTTTTCCTTGTGTTTGTATATGTACTATTCATAAATACTGTTGGTACTTTTTTGATGTACTATGATAAGAAAAGGGCTATAAAAGGGGAATGGCGCATTAAAGAGAAAACATTATTTAATATTGCGTTGATAGGCGGTTCTGCAGGGATTATGTTAGGCTGCAAGAGATTCCGCCATAAAACTCATCATAAATCATTCAAGTATGGAATACCATCAATCATTATACTACAAATCGCTTCGGTTATTTTCACCATTTACTATTTTTAGTAGAAAATAGAAGAGCACTATTTTACCTACTTCTGATACAACCTATAGAGAAGTGGCAACTTTTTTGCTGTAATTCGCTTAATATGGGTATGATAGGCTTGCACGCTTAACGAACATGAGTTTACCAAAGCCTATCTTAAGTTAGTACTCCTAATCTTTAATATAAATCTCATAAAAAATGGCTAAACTTTGAAAAAACACTCCTTCATACCTTTAATTCTTTCTTCATAATGATAAACAAACCCCTTTGGCTTCTATATCAGTTTTCAGTATCTTTCCTACAATTAGATCATTCTACACTACTTTTACCACAATGACTTAACAAACCTTCAATTTTTTTAAATTCTTTTTGAATGTCACTGTAGGATAAAGAGTTGTATATGCTTTCTTAACCATTATTTTAACTCCAAAACCTTATACCGAAAACTGATATTCAATCAATTGAATGGTACGATTTTTTGATTGTTCTGTTTACTTACTTCCTTACGCAATTTATTATTTTCAATCTCTAATTTCTGTATATCCCTTTGTCTATCCTCTATTTGAAGGATAAGGCGTCTGTTTTCAGTTTCTAACTTATTTATGTATAATTTCAATTCAAAGTTGTCCACTATTTGCTGTCTTAAACCATCTACATACTTATCAAGCTCTTTTTTTTCGCTTCTGAGCTTTTCAGTCTTATTTATCTTTAAAATGTCTGCCTTTTCAATTTCATCAATTCTTCTTTCAATATATTGTTTTAATGTACTTATATTAAGGTTAATCTGACTCCTTGGCACATTCGAACCTGATGAAACAGAGGAAATAGACAGTTTACTGTGCTGTTTTATTTGCTCATTTAATTGTTTTTGTTTCGTACAGAACTTTTGTAAAAACCTTTCTATCTGAACCAATTGTTCCTGTACTTTTATGCTACTAATGTCATTGGTTAATTCTCTTGGGTGATTTAAATGTAAAAGTTGCAAAAATGAAAAGAAAACTTTTAACGCCGAGAAAGCAGTTTCTCTTTTTCTATATTTTGAATGCCCAATCTTTTTATTTAAATATATATTTGCAGCATCTACTAAACTGCCATTTAGGTCAGTAATAATAAAATATGTTCTCTTACTTTCAGACGCCCGCTTAAATCCTATTGCTCCAAATTTCTGAATAAGTTTATTATTGCTGTCACAACGTTCATATAAGGTACCTAACGATGTTTGTTTATCTCTAATAATACTCATATACAAATTTACCCCTTCGACAAAGGTTCTCGGATTTCAAACTGCGCAATACAATGAACCGAGGTATTCCCTTCATTAAAAGCATTAATATTCTTTATCTTGTATCCTTAAATGCTATGTTACTATTATATATCATCATTTTAAAGCATAATATTATATATAGTATAATATAATTTAGACAGAATACAACTTGTCATAATTCTGTATAAAATTATAGCTTTTCATAACCCAGCCAAGCGCCTATCGATCCACCTATAAGCGCAAGCAGCCAAAATGTACGTTCCGGAATCCGATATTTTTGCTGTTTTGCCTTTTGCTTATCCAATCCCATAAACAAAAAAGTAATTGCATTAACACCTATTAAATATGGTATAAAACTTGCCAATTCCCTCAACCAACTTTCAATTTTCATTTTAAAAAAAGACCAAAATTCTGCGATTATTGCAGTATTTGGTCTTTTCCTAATACTTATTACTAATCCATACCTTAGATGGATTCTTTTCGATTTATTTTAAAGCTTCTTTCGCCTTTGTTACAAGTTGAGAGAATGCTTTTTCATCATGTACAGCTAGGTCAGAAAGCATTTTACGATTAATATCGATTCCAGCAACTTTCAAACCATGCATTAGCTTGCTGTAAGACATATCATTTAGACGAGCTGCTGCATTAATACGAGAAATCCAAAGCTTACGGAATTCACGTTTTTTCTGTTTACGGTCACGATAAGCATATTGACCAGACTTCATTACTTGTTGTTTTGCTGTTTTAAATAACGTTCTCTTCGAACCATAATAACCTTTAGCTAGTTTAAGGACGCGTTTACGACGTTTACGCGTTACTGTTCCACCTTTTACACGTGGCATAATAATTCCCTCCTAATACAAATCAAAATAAAGTTTAAAAATCAATAGTTGACATAGTAATGCTTATTTATATGGAAGCATTGTTTTAATTCGTTTGAAATCACCAGCAGATACTGTAGCACTTTTACGTAGTTTACGTTTTTGTTTTTGAGACTTATGTGCGAACATATGGCTTGTGTAAGCATGTGCACGTTTTAGTTTTCCAGTACCTGTTTTCTTAAAGCGTTTTTGAGAACCTTTATGGGTTTTCATTTTTGGCATGTTGATTTCCTCCTTATAACATCAGCTTTGTTGATTTGACAGTTTCTTCTTAACTGTATATTTACTTTTCGTTCACTGGTGCAAGCATCATAAACATATTACGACCTTCCATCTTTGGCTTCGTCTCAATAGTCGCAATATCTTTTACTTCTTCAGCAAATCGATCTAAAACTTCCCTGCCGAGCTCTTTGTGTGTAATTGCACGTCCACGAAAACGAACAGCAGCCTTTACTTTATCGCCTTTTTCTAAAAATTTACGAGCATTTTTTAGCTTCGTTTCAAAATCATGGTCACCAATTCCAGGCGTAAAGCGAACTTCTTTGACATTAATTACTTTCTGCTTTTTACGTGCTTCTTTTTCTTTTTTCTGTTGCTCAAAGCGGTATTTCCCATAGTCCATAATACGACATACTGGCGGTTTTGCATTTGGAGCAACAAGCACTAGATCAAGATTTCTCGTTTGCGCTATCTCTAATGCCTCATGACGAGATTTCACGCCAAGCTGATCTCCATTTGAATCAATTAACCGTACTTCTCTTGCACGAATTTTTTCATTGACATTCATATCTTTGCTAATTATCATCCACCTCCAAAAAAGTTTAACGCTGTGATCATTATCGACAAGTCAATTTCATCATGAAAAAAGTGCGGGCATATATGCACCCACACGTCTCCAATCGTTTATATAAGAGTCGGAACCAGTCAACTACCAACAGGTGTCAATCAGGTGAGAAGCGGGTGCTTCTACTTGTCTCAGATCATTCAATTATTTTCAACTTAATTATAGTAACACAAATAAAAGAAACTGTCAAAAAAGATCAATAAGAAATTTATATCATCGTATTAGAAATTCCAATTACAGCTAGTTAATACTACTCGTCCTTTTTTATCAAAGGCAACTCCCTCTTGTTCAAGCAATGTCCTTTGATTGAGAAAATTAGGGGCTAATTCTCCAGATTTCTTTACAACTCTATGACATGGTAGTCCTTGAGGTGCCTTATTCATGGCCCATCCTACTACCCTTGCATTATGAGGTTGCTCTAAAATTCGAGCGATTTGCGAGTAAGTAGCTACTTGTCCTTTTGGAATTTTTTCTACTAACTGATAAACTTTTGTAAAGAAGCCGTTATCCATTTTCTTTTAACCTTCTCCTTTGTGTACTAACTCTATTAATTTTATCATAACATTCATTTGCTACAGTTGCCCAGCAACGCGCAAAAATAAGTGAATTTCATATTAGCGACCACTCCATTCAATTTCATTACACACTTCATTCCCTATTCTTGGTGTAATCGATTCATGGACAATACTGGTTCACGATTGCAATAAGTCGCTCATTATTTTCAGAAGAAACTTTCTCTGATAGTCTTGCACCAGCAATGATAGGAGCCCATTGAAAAATTTCGTCGATGGATAATCCACTCTTTTCACAATAACAAGATACATACGTATCTGCTAATTCCATTGAGAATTGTGAATAAAGAAGATACGTACGATATACATCGGCACGGATATCCCCCGAACTAGCGTCAACCCAATCTAAAATAGTTACGTTACTAGCTGTGCTAACCAGATTAAATAAATGGTAATCTCCATGACAAAGCTTAGGTTCATAGGAGATTGATTTCATTTTTTGGATTAGCCTTAACTTTTGATTGTCCGTTAAATAATCAGTTGATTCAATTTGTCGCTGTAACTTTACAGACATTGTTTCCATTGAATCTGCAATGACAGCATGTATGTTTTGTTGAATATCAACCGAAATGGAAATGTAATCAACCAACAGACTATTATCCTTTTCCAGTAATTCCCCTAGCGTACTACCCTTTATATATTCCATTATTATCGCTTGTCTTCCATCAATGATTGTTACATCCAATACGGTTGGAACATGAAGCCCACATGATAAAGCAATACGTTGTTTCGTTGCTTCGTACTCAGATGTTTCTTTCGGTATGTTCTTATGAAATAGCTTGACAATTTTATTGTCCAATAAATAAACTTCAGCTGTATTGCCAACAGCAATTTGGTTAATTAATTTCACTCATGTCCTCTCCCCTATTCACTTATTCGGAGATTTATCGTCTCTATTTCTACACATATAAGCAGGTTGCTACAGATCAATTCTTCTCTTTATATAGTAGTTCTATTTCTTTTTGTTTTTTCCTCTTACTATTACATCCCACTATATCTCCAATTTCATATAAAACAGCCTATTCCTCTTTCAAAATCAATAGGAATAGGCTATTTGACTTAATAAATGGAGATAGGAAAAATACGAAGTTAAAACAAAAGCCCAATTAATGTTGAAAATGCCTTAGCTAACACGGAATCTATTGGAGCACGGTGCTTATGCAGCCATGTTCTCCCAGAAGTCTATACTATCGGACTATAATAACTATTGTCGAACCAACAAATAGAAGAGGACGTTTTCGTTATGTCTCAGGCCTGTATGTTTGTTCGTTTAGCGGTTCATTACTTTATTAGCTATCTCATGCTTTATTAAATTAGTAAATGTCTCAAAACTGAGCGTTTCCGATTCTTTTTGACCATAACGACGGACATTAACCGCATCTTCGTTCACTTCATTATCTCCTAAAACGAGAGCAAATGGTATTTTCTGTGTTTGTGCTTCACGAATCTTATAGCCAATTTTCTCATCTCGTTCATCGACAGTAACACGTACACCGGCAAGTCTTAATTTATCGGCTACTTGATTCGCATACGCTAGATGAGCCCGTGGTGAAACAGGAATCACTTTAACCTGTACTGGTGCAAGCCATGTTGGAAATGCCCCTTTATATTCTTCAATTAAAAATGCTACAAACCGTTCCATTGTCGATACAACACCTCGGTGAATAACAACAGGGCGGTGTTCTTTACCATCTTCCCCAATATACGTTAAGTCAAATCGTTCTGGAAAATGAAAATCCAACTGTACAGTTGACAGTGTTTCGTCTTTACCTAAAGCAGTTTTTACTTGCACGTCTAGCTTCGGACCATAAAAAGCAGCTTCTCCTTCTGCCTCAACATAATCAACTTCCATTTCTTCCATTGTCTCTTTTAGCATCGCCTGCGCTTTATTCCACATTGCATCATTATCTACATATTTTTCTTTGTCTTCCGGATCACGATAGGAAAGACGGAAATAATAATCCTTTATGCCGAAGTCCTCATACACTTTTTGGACAAGCTCTACAACACGAATAAACTCATCCTTCAACTGATCAGGTCGGGCAAAAATGTGGGCATCATTTAGTGTCATTGCTCGCACGCGTTGAAGTCCTGCTAAAGCTCCTGACATCTCATAGCGATGCATAGTCCCTAATTCCGCAATTCGTACAGGCAGATTCCGATAACTGTATAATTGGTTTTTATAAACCATCATATGATGCGGGCAATTCATTGGACGGAGCACTAATTCTTCATTATCCATTTTCATTTCTGGGAACATGTCATCTTGATAATGATCCCAGTGTCCACTCGTTTTGTATAAGTCTACACTTCCTAATACAGGTGTATATACATGGTCATAGCCGAGACGCTCTTCTAAGTCAACAATATAGCGTTCAATTACACGACGAATCGTTGCGCCTTTAGGAAGCCATAATGGTAGACCCTGTCCAACTTTCTGAGAAACTGTAAAGATATCCAATTCCTTACCTAGCTTCCTGTGGTCACGTTCTTTTCGCTCCTCTAAAATACGAAGATATTCATCGACTTGACTTTGTTTGGCAAAAGCAGTTCCATAAATTCGCTGTAGCTGTTGATTATTGCTATCACCACGCCAATAAGCTCCAGAGATACTAAGTAGCTTAAATGCCTTAATTTTATTTGTAGATGGAACATGAATTCCTCTGCACAAATCAAAAAATTCGCCTTGTTTGTAAATCGTTACTTGCTCATGCTCAGGTATTGCATCGATGAGTTCTTGCTTTAAGTGGTCATCCTTGAACATTTTCTTCGCTTCATCACGAGAAATTTCGATACGTTCAATCTCTAGAGCTTCATCGACAATCCGCTTCATTTCTTTCTCTATTTTAGGGAGGTCATCTGGTGTAATGGAATGCTCCATATCTATATCGTAATAAAATCCTTCTTCGATAACCGGTCCGACACCAAAATTGACATCAGTATACAGACGTTTTATTGCTTGCGCCATTAAATGTGCTGTCGAATGACGCATGATTTCAATCCCCTCATCATCCTTATTCGTAATAATTTCTATCTTTCCTCCATGGTCCAATTCACGTCTTAGGTCATATGGAATCCCGTCTAGTTTTACTGCCAATGCCTGCTTTTTCAATCCTGATGAAATAGAAGCAGCTATATCCTCACCTGTAGTTCCTGCTGGAAAGGATTTTTCTGCTCCATCAGGAAAAATAAATGCTAGTTCTTCAGTCATTGCTATCACTCCTTTTTCAAATTAAAAACGCTCGTCCCCTTTGCATCTAAGCAAAGGGACGAGCGTTGGTCACGTCGTGGTTCCACCCTATTTCCCGTATCAAAAATAAATATTACGGCTTCATACATCCATAACGCAGATGATACGCTGCTACTTACTTTTTTTCATTCAATAGCAGGGTTCAAAGGTGGTAAATCATTGTTAGTAAGTTGGAAGCTTTCAGCCACTGGCTTCCTTCTCTTTCCATACCATATCAATGAATTATGTCCTTATCATTACCTGTAGCTTAACATATAATTATATAATTTGTATTATAGCTTCAGTATAAATGAAAAGCAAGTCTTAATGTTGTTCGTTCTTAACATAGTAAGGAAATGGAAAATGATGAAATGGTTTAAACATTACTTTCTCTTGAAATACATTAATAACGGTAAGTGTCTTCGGTTCAGACGGATGATCCCCGTAGATGTATATATTTCTGGGAGCCATTGCCACAAGCGGAGACAAATTTAATTCACCCTCATCCAACCCAACAATATATAAAGGTTCTTTTTGCATGAGCATTCGAAGTTCCATTTTCGAGAAAGGTTTTCCATTTTGTTTAAAAAAAGAGAAGGATTTCCCTTGTAAAACATGAACAGTATCAACGATAGACTCTCGCTTTGCAATGTACTCTCGTAACATATTCACAAATTCTTGGTGATCCTCTTCCCGTTTAAACTCATCAATAGCCAACCCGACATAGTGTATGACATAATCGCGAAATACTTTCAATCGGAACTTTACAATAGAATCGTAATGTATGGTTGCTGTATCCTTTATATTTGCAATAAACAATGACTCCAATACTTGATATGGATCCTCCTTTTTCCTTACGAGTAAGCTATCTTTATCTTCACCCGACATAATCCAATTGGTTAATTCAAGAATTTCCTCCATCTCATCTTTACTCGTAAAATAATAAAACTCTTCAATTACGGTTGATATCATGTTGCTCAATCGATAAGAAATAAATACATCTGTTAAAGATTTTGCAATTGCCTCTGTTAGCATATGGTTTGGAATTTGATCCTCAAACTGCAGATGATTCCCCCAATCTTCATGAGTTTTCCAGTGCAGATTAATATTTTTATTGTATTGCCGCACCTTTTCACAAAATCGAATGACTTCCTTATCTGACTCAATAAATAGTTCCACCAATAAACATCACCCTCATCCAACCAAACTGTTACATTATATGGACAAAGAGTGAAAATAATGAGTAATCCAGAAAAACTACTATCTGCACCTTGAATACAAGATTTATAGAGTATGCTACTGCCATTACTTCAAACTAGTTGATACAAAAAAACGATTTAAAAAGTGATGAAGCTGGTCCATAAACTGAGCAAATTCTAATAAGTCCATTTGTTGCTTCGCATCCGATAATGCTACCGCTGGGTTCGGATGAACCTCTGCCATAATACCATCCGCACCAGCTGCAAATGCTGCTTTGGCTTGTGGAAGCAAAATATCTTTTCTACCAGCTGCATGTGAAATATCAGCGAATACCGGTAAATGTGTCTCTTGCTTTAAAATGGGAATTGCTGATATATCAAAGGTATTTCTTGTCGCTGTTTCATATGTGCGAATACCTCGTTCACATAATATGACATTTTTATTTCCTTCGTTTAGAATATATTCTGCGGCCATTTTAAACTCATGTATCGTCGCAGACAATCCCCGCTTAAGCAATACGGGTTTATCAAGCTTTCCTACCGTTTTTAACAAATCAAAGTTATGCATATTTCGTGACCCAATTTGTATAACATCCACGTAATCATAAGCTTCAGCAATACTTTCCGGGCTCATAATTTCTGTAACGACTGACATATTGTACGTTCTAGCCACTTCAGCTAGTATTTGCAGCCCTTCGATTCCCAAGCCTTGAAAATCATATGGTGACGTTCTCGGTTTAAATGCCCCACCACGTAAAAGAGAAACACCTCTTTTAGACATTTCTTCAGCGACTCGATAGACTTGCTCATGGCTCTCTACGGAGCAGGGACCAATAATAAATTGTGGTTGTTGCTTACCGATTAACTCATTACCTACATGAATTACCGAATTTTCTTCTTGAAATGCACGTGAATGTAAGTATACCTTGGTCATTTTCTCTGTATTTTTAAATTCTTCATCTGAAAGTGCTTGAAGAACCTGTTTTATCGTTTCCGTAGTATAAGGACCTTTATTTTTAGAATTTATATCAACATCTGAAATCTTCGAATTACGTAGTGATTCAGCTACAAGTTGCCCTTTTGCACATAATAAATCTAGTAATACTTCATCGATATTTTCAGCTTTACGCATGGACATCTTCTCCTTTGAAATGTGTTTAACTGAATAGGTTACAGATCATTTAATAAGTCATTGAAATGACAAAAACGTAATCCTCCAAACGCTTTTTCATCTACCTTGGTTGTACAGATGGCTAATGAATAACCGTTAATGTCTCTATATTGTTGACATGTATAACCTTCTATTATTGCTTTGGAGGAGGTATGGATAAATTGAATTCGACTGCCTAGTAAATTGTTGACAGCAAAAGAGTGAAGTGGTGTCAATACTCCCTTTCCCGTTGCCTTTACAAAGCTCTCTTTAGCAGTCCATATCTCATAAAATGCTTGTACCGGTCGTACATGTTTAAGCATTTCAGTATATTCCTTTTGAGAAAACAGATTCTTAACTACGCTACTTTCAACAGATTGTATTTTTTCTATATCTACACCTACAGGGTAATGGTGTGTTGCTAACGCCACCCAATCACCAGAATGGGAAATATTATACTGAAAGGAAGGAAATGCTGGTAAAAATGGTTTACCGTATTGTGTAATCTCTATTTTTTGTACTGGCAGCTTATACCCAGTACACCGGTTAAAGGGATGACGCAGTAATAGCTCTCCGATCAGCTTACGATACATATCCTCGATCAAACGATACCTGCTTATTTTATTTTGAACTCTAACAGATATATAAGGAAATAACCATTGAATTTCTTGATGACTTCTTTTATTAGGGAGTTTACATACAATAGATTGGTCACTACCGTTCCCTCCTACATTTCTATCAAAAGAAACTAGTCTTAATTGTTCACTGTAGCCAATGAAGAAGGTAATAAAGTGAGAGTGAAACTCCTTCCGTGGGCGTTTTGTTTATCCCCACGGATGGTTAGTACCACAAGGGTATGACCTAAAGGCCTCTGAACCAATCGGACATTTACTGGCAGTTGAACCACCTCTTACCAATATTGCTCTTCATTGCTTGAAGTGGGAGCTTACTGCCAGTTATATGCGGGATAAATCCTTCCAATTTGTTTCAATATAGTTCATGCAATTGTCTCTATTATCTTCGCCAAATATTACATTCCAACCACCCGGTATATCGAGAAAGGAAGGCCAAAGTGAATACTGGCCATCCTTATTCTTTAGTACAACATAGGTACCATTAGGATTTTCCATTGGATTAGTCATTTTCGTGTTTCTCCTTTCTATTCATTGGCTTGTAATTGTAAGAGATTCTGTAATAAAATATCACCAATTTCTGCTAATGGTTCCGGCTGGCACATATCTTTATGGCGACAATGAATATCATACACTTCCATATCTCCATTAATATATGGCCTCCACGTTTCTGGTGAAATTTCATCAAACCACTCTGGGATAATCGTAGAACGGAAAAACAGAACGTCTCCCGAATATGCTTTTGGTTTGTATTCACTTAAAATACGCACCGAATTTCCATATGTTTCTTTTAAGTTTAATATCGTTTGATCACCGAGACTCGCAAGTGCACTACCGTTATTTCGTAATATTTTAAGTGCATTCTCAAAATTCAAGGCTTCATCACCAAGAGTTTCGGGATCAAATCCTCCTAACGCTAGTAGAGCCACAAGCGACTCTTCATCATCCGGTGTATTCTTTATAGGAAGGAAGTGACTTGGATACGCATCTAGCATGGCAACTAACGATACAGTATCTCCTTGCTCCTGTAATTGCGTAGCCATCGCATGTATCACATTCCCTCCCAGAGACCAACCGAGAAGCTGGTATGGTCCATTTGGTTGAACTTGTTTTATCGCTTGAATATATTCACTAGCCATATCATCAATAGAAGGAGGAAGTTGACCAGAATCAGCAATCCCCCTGGCTTGTATACCATATATCGGAAAATCTTTTCCTAAACTATTTAATAATCCTGCATAACACCAACTTAATCCCCCTGCAGGATGCACACAGAAGAGCGGAGCCTGAATACCGCTTTCTCTTAATGGCAATAGTACATCCAAAGCATGATGATCTCCTTCTTCTGAAAGTTGATCTGCAAGCCCCGCTACAGAGGGAGCCGCAAACAATGTACCAATATTCAAGTCTACACCAAGCACCTGCTTTATTCGTGTCATTAATTGAACAGCTAATAAGGAGTGACCTCCCAGATCGAAGAAACCATCATCAATACCAACTTGCGGTAAATCAAGAATTTCTGCAAATAAGTCACATAGAATTTCTTCTTGTGGCGTTCTTGGGATTCGATAAGCGTTGCTCGTACCATATTCAGGGACAGGTAATGATTTTTTATCTAGTTTTCCATTTGGAGTTAACGGGAAAGTTTCTATCATTACATAAGCAGACGGGACCATATACTCAGGAAGTTGTTTCGCAGCAAACACCTTCCAATTTTCTTCCTCTGCCTTCATGTCACCCTTACAAGTAATATAAGCGACAAGTCGTTCGTCACCTGGCTGATCTTCCCGTACCATTACGACGACATCATCAATACCCGGATGCTTAGTCAAGACTGCTTCGATTTCCCCTAATTCGATGCGAAAACCTCTTAATTTTACTTGCTGATCGGCACGACCGATATAATCTAAGGAACCATCATGCTTCCAGCAGGCGAGATCGCCAGTTCGATACATGCGACTGCCGCTAGTTCCATACGGATTAGCTATAAATCGATCTGCGGTTAAATCCGGTCTACCTAAATAACCTAAAGCCATACCAGCACCAGATACATATAGTTCTCCTACTACACCAGGGGGAACAGGGTTTAAATAATCATCCAACACATATACTCCTAAATCTGGAATCCCCTGACCAATGATACTATTCGCATTTAACGCAATACTTGCTTTATCTAACTCCTTATAAGAAACATGAACAGTTGTTTCCGTAATGCCATACATATTAATTAACTGTGGATAATTTTCCTCATGTCTCTCATACCATTCTTCTAATCGATGAAGATCTAATGCTTCGCCGCCAAAAATGACATACCGCAAGTTTAGTTCTTGACTTACATCTTCCATCTGTCTATCTACCTGAATAAGCTGATAGAATGCAGAAGGCGTTTGATTAAGAACTGTAACCTTTTCATCTACCAAAAGTTTCAAGAACGCTTCCGGTGAGCGACTGATCTCATGCGGGACGATGACTAGCTTTCCACCATACAACAGGGCACCCCACATTTCCCAAACGGAAAAATCAAATGCATACGAATGGAATAAAGTCCAAACATCTTCCGCATGAAAATGGAACCAATGCTCCGTCGCTCCGAATAATCGAACAACATTCTGGTGTGGAATAACTACACCTTTTGGATTTCCCGTCGATCCCGATGTATAAATAATATAAGCTGGATGATAAGGAGACAGCGAACCATTACGATCACTATTTGTCGGATTTGACGTTTTCTGTTTGTTCAACTGATGTGTTGTACGCTTTTCATCTAAGACAATAATAAACGTTGGATCATCATGAATAAATTTCTCTTTATGTTGATGATTCGTAATGAGACATACAGGCTGCGCATTGTTATACATATAAGTGATTCGAGCTTTAGGATAGTTCGGATCTAGCGGGACGTATCCTGCACCAGCCTTTAAAATCCCAAGTAAACCAATGATCATATCAATGGATCTTGACATTGCTAGAGCGACAAATTGATTCGGCCCTACACCCTTTTCTATTAATAGATGAGCAAGCCTGTTTGCCTGTTGATTGATATCTTCATATGTTAATGATGTATTGTTACATACGATAGCTTCTGCATGCGGATAATTCGCCACCTGTTTTTCAAATAAATCTGGAAGTATATTTTCTGCTACTTCCATTTTCTTCCTGCTCCAATCAGACAAGATCATCTCTTTTTCACAGCTTCCCAAAATAGTTAGTTTACCAATAGGTTGATCAACATCGATTATTGCTGATTCTAGCAATTGCAAAAATCGTTGGAACATATGATCAATGGTTTGATGATTAAATAAATCTGTACTATACTCAACCATTCCTTTTACACCATCTGGATTTCCTTCCTGATTTCTATATTCTTGAAATTCAACAGTTAGGTCAAATTTTGCTGCCCCAACACTCTTCACCGTTATATCACTCTCTACTTCAGGTAAATCTAAACTGGGGTTCGGTGTATTTTGTAAAGCAAACATTATTTGAAATAATGGATGCTTTGAGCGAGATCGCACTGGATTTAATTCTTCAACTAATCGTTCAAACGGTACATCCTGATGTTCATAAGCATTTAAATTTGTATGACGGATTCTCTGTAGTAACTCACGAAAACTAGGATTTCCAGAAGTATCCGTCCGTAATACGATCGTATTAATAAATAAACCAACAATTTCTTCTACTGCATCATCATTTCTACCAGCAACTGGAGTACCTAAAGGAATATCTTGTCCCGCTCCAAGCCGGGTTAATAATGCCGTAAATCCACCTTGCAATACCATAAAAAGACTCACACCGTTATGTTTACTAATTTTCAATAGATGGTGGTGAAGTTCAGGATTAATGGTAAAATAATAACTATCGCCTTGATAAGTTGACTCTACTGGACGTGAATAATCTGTTGGTAGATCTAACTGATCTGGCAGATTTGCAAGTTCCTGCTTCCAATAGTTTAATTGATTTGCCATCAAGCTTGTCCGATTATTTTCTGATCCCAATAAAGCTTCTTGCCATAATACAAAATCTATATAATCCAACGGCAACGCAGGCCAATTAGGTACTTCACCCTTGCTTCGCTGTTGATATGCGCTCTCTAGGTCCTGTACAAGCGGACGAAGCGACCAACCATCACCAACAATATGATGAATTAAGAGAACAAGTACAAATCGATTCTTCTCGATTTGTAACAGCGTTACACGAAACGAAGGTTCTTCCGATAGATTAAAACAATAGGTTATTTCAGAATGAATGGCTTCATTCACCTCCGTTTTATCTATTTGTCTCCGGTGAATGACAGGGTTAGCTTCCTTTATGCTTAAAATTAATTGAAGCGTATTTCCTTCGGTCTCTGGAAAAATGGTCCGTAATGACTGATGTCGATCTACTACATCATAGATGGATTGTTCTAGGGCATTAATGTTTAAATTGCCTGTTAATTCAACAACAACTGGAATATTATAAGTTGCACTGGCTCCTTCCAATTGATGAAGAAACCATAGCCTTTGCTGTGCAAATGATAAAGGGATGTTGGCTGGTTTTTCCATTTTCTTTATCGGTGGACGAGCTAGCTTACCATCATTAATCTCATCCACAAAACTCACAACGGTTGGTGCTGCAAATAGTTTACTAATACCAATATCCACGTTAAAAATCTGACGGATATGATTAATTAACTGCCCAGCAAGTAAAGAATGACCTCCTAGATCAAAGAAATTATCATCAATTCCAACACGATTTACACCTAACACTTTTGCAAATAAATCACATACGATTTCTTCTTGCGGCGACCGAGGCTCCCTATCTGATACCACTTGATCCATATCTGGAGCGGGGAGTGCTTTGCGATCAAGTTTTCCATTAGGGGTTAGTGGGAGACTTGGAATGATAAGATAAGCAGATGGTTCCATGTAATCTGGCAACTTATCTTGTACATGGTCACGAATTTTATTCTTATCCAACAATTCATCTGCAACAAGATAGGCTACTAGCCGATGATTATTTAATTGGTCCGCAAATACAACTACAGCAGCTTGTTCCACATCTGGATGTGTCATCAGTACATTCTCAATTTCACCTGGTTCAATTCGAAATCCTCGCAGCTTCACTTGATGGTCAGACCTACTAATATAATCGATTGTTCCATCGTTTCGCCACTTCGCAATATCCCCTGTATAATACATTCTCTCTCCAGAATGGCTGAAAGGATTAGCTATAAATCTTGCTGCAGTTAATCCAGGGCGATTTAAATAGCCATTGGCTAAGCCCTTTCCAGCGATATAGAGATCGCCAGGAACATTGGGAGGTAAGGGGTTTAAAGCTGCATCCAAAATATAAACCTTGGTATTTTCAATGGGTCTGCCAATGAAGGGTTTAGCTTCATTGCCTGTAATTGGCATAGCAGTAGACCAAATCGTCGTTTCCGTTGGTCCATATAAATTCGTTATGTTACAGTCTAACGCAAGTAAGTCCTCCATCAGTTTTGCAGCTAATGCCTCGCCACCAACCAACGCTTGTAACCCTTGGATTGCATTGGGGCGATACGTTACAAGCGTTTGCCAGAGAGTAGGTGTAGCCTGCATGATGGTAATATTTTTTGCTTCAATTGCTTGTGCTAATTTAGCAGCATCTTGAATTGTTTCTTTATCCACAATGACACTTGTCGCACCGTTTAAAATAGGCAGAAATAATTCTAGAGCAGAAATATCAAATGCAATTGTTGTTACTGCTAAGAGTCGGTCGGTAGCTTGGATATTGAATTTCAATTGCATTGACTCGAGAAAATTAATTAAGCCTTCATTTGTTACAACGACTCCTTTCGGCCTGCCTGTAGAACCAGAAGTATAGATCATATAAACCGGTTCTCTCCCAGAAACAATAGGAGAGGGAAAGGTTTGGTTATTCGAGAAAGTTAATTCTTCTTGTATGTTGTTATCATCTAGGTTTACTACAATTACTTCCTCTTTCTCCAATGAAATTTGATCTTTGACTGACGTAATAACACAAGCAGGTTGTGCATCTTCAAGCATATACGTAATTCGATCTTCCGGATAGCTCGGATCAATTGGTAAATAGGCAGCACCGTTTTTTAATACTGCAAGAATAGCTATGAGCATTTCGTCTGATCGAGGTAGCATAATGGCTACAAAGTGCCCCCGCTTTACACCTCGCTTACGAAGCAAATGGGCGATTTGATTTGCACGGCCATTTAATTCAGCGTAAGAAAGTTTCTTCTCTCCAAACTCTACAGCAATACGTTCTGAATTCGTTTTTACTTGCTCTTCAAAACGAGTTAACAGTGGCTTATCAGCCATTTCACGACAGGCTGGATTCCAGTCTTCTAGCACCTGTTGTCTTTCTTCTTTTAGTAAAAGATGAAACCTACCAATTGCTTGTTTCATTGAGGAATTGGCTATATCTTCGACAAGTTTTTTTATTCTTCGTAGATGTAAATGCACCTCCTCTTCATGATAGGCGTTGGGATTAGCATCTAAATCAAATCGTAAACCAGAATCATTTTTCTGATCATATATATTCAACGATAGGTCCTCAACTGGCCCTGTTGAAAGTTTGTATGTTGTTCCTTTCGCTTCTCCAAATCGCAGTGTATAATCGAAAGGCATTATATTTATCTGGGGTCCAATCAAACGTTGGTTACTACCTAATAATTTGAGATCACGTTGCAAATCCTCATGTCTATAATGCTGATGCTTACGTATCACACGTATTTCTTGCTGAATTTGCTGAATCAGATCATGTAAGGATAAATCCGCCTGCAATGATAACCGTAATGGCAGTATATTCATCACAGTTGCTGGAACATGTAAAGATGATGTTCCAAAACGGTTCATCATCGGTAAACTCAAAATAACATTTTCTTCACCAGTCATCCGATGTACATAAATAGCTAATGCTGCAATTATTATTTCATGCCAGCTACCTTTATGTTCCCTTGATTTATTATGAAGAGATGTAAAAATTGCATTATCTACATAAGTTGTATCACTTATGTAATACGCCGGTAGCTTCGTTGAACGATCTGCTAAACTAACCACTTCTGGATGATCACTAAAATGATTCATCCAGAAGTCACGATCAACCTGAAATTTCTCCGATTCTCTATATTTTCGGTTTTCAGATATAACCTTTATAAATGAGCCAAATGCACTACCCTCATCCCCTTTTTTTCCTTGGAGAAATGATGTATACAACGACGCAACTCGTTGACTAATTAAAGAAAAACCGAATGCATCTGCAGCAATATGATGGATTTTTTGATACCAAAAATATCGGTTATCATCTAGTTGAAAGATAACCTGTTTAAATAATAAATCCTGAGCAAAGTCGATGGGCTGTGACAAATCATCTTTCATCCATTTTTTTGCAAAATGACTAGGACAGGATTGGTCACGAGCATCAATATAATCAATAGAAAAGCCTCTCTCTAATTGAATGAATTGCGATAGTCCTTCGAGATCTTCTTCAATATTGACATGTAAACTCTCTGCTTCCACAATGGTCTGCCTAATCGCTTGTTTAAAATAATTCATTTCCAAATTCCCTATAATATCCACATATTCTCCAGTATTGTAAATCGGGTTATTCGGATCTAGTTTTTGAGCAAACCAAATCCCTGTCTGTGCACCTGTTAAAGGAAATCGTTTGTGTTCCATTGTAGTCATAAACGTTGTTACCTCCTATCCATAGACACTACATTACGTATTTTGTGGTATCCCAGTAATCATTTCCCACCAATCATGAAGTGTAGGTCTTTCTACTAACTTCATAAAGTTAACTTCGATTCCTTGCTGTCTCCATTCTTCAACTAAACTCATCATCCGAATCGAATCAAGTCCTATATCTAGTAGATTATCCCTATTGGCAATATCGTCAGGATGAATATCGAGCAAATTCGCTATTTGTATTTTCATATCTGAAAACGAAAACGCGTCATCCTGATTTAAATCTTGATGTGAGATAAGATCACGTAAAACAGCTTCTGTAGTTAGACAGTATCCACATCGAGTCGCAGCATATTGTAGGGCCATTTGATGATCTGCCTCTGAAAAATCAGCTACTGCATCAGCTACAAAAAAGGATTGAATATCTTCCATAAATGCATCCGTAGCAGTAACTAAACAACCTATATGTGCATAGACACCTGTAATGATAATTTGATCCTTATCGCTTTCTTGTAAAATACGTAATAAATCTGACTTTTTAAAAGCACTATAGCGCCATTTAGTTAGCACCGTATCCGATTCATCTGGAGTAAGCTCTTTAATAATCTGTGTTTCCTGTATACTTTCGCTTAATCCAGATCCCCAAAAATCTTGTAATAGTGCCCGATCAGCTGGAGCTTGATTGCCTGGCTGAGCTGTGTAGAATACTGGGATATTTAATTGTGTACAGCGTTGTTTAAGATCCTTAATATTGTTCACTAGTTCAGGCAAAGGAGATTGCTTAGAATCATAAGCATTAATAAAATATTGCTGCATATCATGTATAAGCAGAACCGCTCGTTTAGGATCAACCTTCCAGTCCACCTTATTATTTGGTAAATCCGAAGATTGCGGCATCGGATATGTCGTTATAGATGGAAGTCCCATCTTATCCACTTCCTTTCAAGTAATAATTATATTTTTAATTTTTGATCAATTTTTTGTCGTAGTGTTTTTTTATTGACCTTACCGAATGGAGTTTTGGGAAACGTTTCAACGATTTCTACACGATCAGGTATTTTATATGCTGCCAAACCCCTTTCCCTTAAAAATTGTTTGAACTCACCTGGGTGATCTGAAGCAGAATGGAGAATAATAAATGCACAAGATCGTTCACCAAGGAATTTATCCGGCATCGCAACAACGGCGACGTCAAATACATTTGAATGTGCCAGCAAATGATTCTCTACTTCCTCTGCTGCGATCTTTTCTCCTCCTCTATTAATTTGATCCTTATCACGGCCTTCTACGGTAATATAACCATGTTCATTTACACTAACTAAATCACCGGTTCGGTAAAAGCCATCACTGGTAAATGCTTTTCGATTATGTGCTGGCGCATTATAATAGCCACATATGGTATATGGACCACGGGTTAATAGTTCCCCTACTTCACCTGTGGCAACAAGGTTATCGTCTTCATTTACAATCTTTATTTCATCATATGGAGACATTGGTTTTCCCTGTGTGTGTATAATAATCTCATCCGGATCATCCAAACGAGTATAATTTACAAGACCTTCAGCCATTCCAAATACCTGTTGTAATTTACAGCCAAAAGAAGGTTGTATTCGCTGCGCTACTTCAGCACTAAATTTTGCTCCACCAACTTGAATAACCTGTAAGCTTGATAAATCATCCCTTCGATTTTTAATCGCTTCTAGCCATATCAATGCTATCGGTGGGACAAGCGCTGTAATCGTTACTTGCTCTTTCTGAATCAGCGGAAATGCTTCATCTGGACTTGATCCAGAAGCAAGAACTATCTTTCCTCCTGCATACAAAATTCCTAACACACCTGGAGAACTCATCGGGAAATTATGTGCGATTGGTAGCACAGCCAAATACACACTATTTTTAGTTATTCGACAAATTTGATTACTCACGCGCAATGAATACATATAGTCATCATGTGTACGCGGTATTAATTTGGACAGCCCTGTACTACCTCCTGACAACTGCAAGAACGCTATTTCACTTGCTTTAATTTCAGGTTCCTTAAAATCTGCTTGTAAATACAAATCAAAAAGCGACGTGTATTTATTTGCCTCACCATGAACGATGATATGTTCAAGTGAATTTACGCTTTTTTGTACCTCACTGGCTAACAATGTATAGTTAAATCCTCCATACGTGTCAGGAATAATATATGCTTTTGCTTCCGCAAATTCACAAAAATAGTGAATTTCGCTATATCGATGGGCTGGAAGCGCATATACAGGAATTGCGCCTAACCGAAACAACGCAAAAACGACATCAAAAAAGGCAATTTGATTAGGCAGTTGAACGACAACACGATCACCTTTTTGTATCCCTAATTTTTGGAAACCTACTGCTAGCTGATTCACTTTTTTATTAAACTCACTGTAAGACACTTCAACTTCTCCATCAGTCATGGCTATTCGATTCTCGTATTTTTTGGCATTTTCCGCCAATAGGTCTCCAAATGTTTTTCCTTCCCAGCATCCTTCCTCTCGATAATATGCAGCATATTCTTCTGGCCAAGTTGGACATCCATCTAGAACCATATTTAATCCCTCCTTCATTTTTCAGGACTTAAATGCCTAGTCCCTGCAGCATCGTGCCAAACTTAGCTGCCGTTTCTGCTAATTCATCTTCTGGCTTTGAACCAGTGACTATTCCAGCTCCAGCAAATAACTGAAGGTTTCGACCACAAATTTCAGCACAGCGAATGGTGACTATCCATTCTCCATCTCCTGCCTCATCACACCATCCTACCATTCCAGTAAAAAATCCACGATCAAATGGTTCAATTTCTTGAATCGTATTGCGAGCAGCTTCTGTGGGGAAACCGCAAATAGCTGGTGTTGGGTGTAGAGCCATTGCTAACTCAATGGAAGTCACGTGCGGATCTTTTAGAATACCGTTAATTTCCGTAGAAAGATGCCACATTGCTTCTGTCTTTATTATGGAAGGTGTTGTAGGTACATGTAATTCCAGACAATATTCCTGAAGCGATTTTTTTACTGCATCTACGACTACTGCATGTTCATGTAAATCTTTGGCGGATTCCAATAATTCTTTGGCTTGTTGCTCATCCTCCAACGGATCTTTACAGCGAGGTCGTGATCCCGCTAACGGATTCGCTACTATTTTTTGTCCTGTCTTAGATACAAGCAATTCTGGGCTTGCACCAATTAATGTTCGAGGCTCAGTATCTTTCTGCTCATTCAATGATACATCAACTGCAAATGTGTATCCCGTTTTATTTGAGTAAGCTAGATTTTTTAATAATTGATGTGTATCTATCCTTTCAGCAGAGGTAATATGTAATGATCTGGATAAAACAATTTTTTGTATGTGATCTGTGTCAATAGCCTTTAGCCCCTTACGTACACCTTCCATATATACCTCAGGATCAGGAACTGCCTTTATTTCAAAGGTAGAGCTTGAAGCTTTCCTCCACTCTACTTGCTTTTTCACTTCTAATGGAGCAGCAGTAGATATCTCTTTCGGAATCACCAGTTTCGGTGACTCGGAAAAATCAAACGGGATCGCTCCCATCACAATTGGTCTGGCATGACCAGTCAATTTTGCTTGATTCAACGACTGTTTCATTTGCTCTATTATTCCGTGGCTATTTAACATATGAACGTTTGCAAAAACTCCTTTACCCAAGATCATTTGCTTTGGCGATGCTAATAAAAAATCGCCCTTTTGATAATTTTGAAGTAAAGTTATCTGTTTACTTTGATTAGAAGCAGTAGTATTTATCAATTTATATCCTCCTTTGGATGAATTTTACAACCCTAATGTTGCTCCACCATCTACACATATATCTTCCATAGTAATATGACCAGCCATATCAGATATAAGAAATAAAATAGTGTTTGTTACATCAACGGGCTCTCCAATTTTTCTTAGCGGAATACCAAGTCGATATTCTTCTGCAGTACCATTTATCGATACTTGTTCTCCTGTGTCATTCTTCCACAGTTGTTTAAGCATCTCGGTGTTCGTTGATCCCGGCGAAACAATGTTGCAGCGGATATTATAATTGGCTAGTTCTAATCCTAAACATTTGACAAACATTGTAGTAGCTGCTTTTGAAGCTGCATATGCTGCCATCGACATTCTAGGCATTCGAGCAGCATTTGAACTAACTACGACAATTGCACCAGCTTGACGAGGGATCATTCGTCTTGTAATGGCTTGGACAATATGGAACACACCGCTAGTGTTGACTTCAAAGGTGGTATCCCAATTTGATTTAGGAAGCGAAACGACAGAATCTAAAAAAAGTACCCCAGCGGCATGAATGAGAATTTCAATTGGTCCTACTTCACGTTCAATCATGTCTATTGTTTCTGCGACCTTTTCATAATTACGAATATCCAGTGTAAAAGCTGTTATGTGATGGCCGTTTTGCTTTAGCTCACTTACAAATGCAAATAGTTTTTCTGTATTGTTATCCAGTGCAACTACATGAGCACCATTATCAGAAAGCCCTTCAACAATGGACTGACCCATGCCACCACAGGCACCTGTTACAACAGCAACCTTTCCAGTTATTCCTGTAAATTGCATGACTTCATTCCTTCCAATCTATTCTTGTACTAAATAGTTATCTAAATCATTCAATTGATAATGATTATCATTATCAATATTTAAGTTAAATGATAACTGTTCTCAATGATGAAATCAAGTAATAATTTGAACTTTTTACCAATTGGAAGTTTAGTACTGCTTCAAAAGAATTAGCGAATCCAAGTATCCTAACTAGCAGATAAGTCTTTTTCATTATGTACGCTAAAAATTATGCAGTAATATGAAAAACCGGAATATTATGATATATTAAATTTTCTTCCCTTATTTATACTTTTCTTTTCTGTAAAAGAACAAAAAGTGCAAACGCCCGAATAGAAACGTAGCGAATGGAGCGAGTCAACGGAAATAAAGGAAACAAAGTGAGCTTACGAGCCGATGATGACTTCTCCTACTCCTAGGGCAATTCGTGAAGTTGCCTAGGTTTCGGACGCGGCTCAACATGCGCCTATTTATCCACAGGCTCAAATTTTATAGTTTCCTTCATTTCCTAGACTATTAAGAAAAACTGAGCAAAATTCGCTCAGTCCTTATCACTAAATGCTCAGATTTACGCTTTCTCTAGTAGCTATTATG
>NZ_CANMAB010000062.1:0-23278 GCF_947495635.1 uncultured Virgibacillus sp.
CATAATAGCTACTAGAGGAAGCGTAAATCTGAGCATTTAGTGATAAGGACTGAGCGAATTTTGCTCCGTTTTTCTTAATAAAAGTTGATGGGGAAAAAGATACTGAATTGGATGGTGATATAATTTGAAAACGGTATATTATAGTAGGTAGAAGGTTCATTTTTCCGTTTAAGGAGGCATCGAATTGAAGTGTAACGTATATCTTAAGATTGTTAATGGATTTCCAGTAAGCATTAACAGAATAATTCAGCGATCTTGTCATGAAGAAAGGCAGATGCCAAAACAGAAAAAGTCAGGTGATATATTATGAGTTTAGGTCTTATTCTTTTATTAATTGTATTATTCATCGCAGCATTAGGTGGTACTATTTTTGCATTAAAGCAAGAAGAAAATAAAATGAAGAAGTACGAAGAAGAGGGGCATACGCCTCAGGATGAGCTGGAGCGATCCATTGAATATGAGTCAAAGTCTTTATCATCGAATGTCCCAATATTAACATGGATATACAGTATCACCATTCTTTTAGCTATCTTAGCCTTTGCTATTTATCTTTTTTAACGCTTCTCCAATTTAGATAGAACTACAAAGTGAGATTATAATAGTTCTATCTCGTAACCGATTTAACTTTGAAAAGAAAAAGTAAGCGATGAAAGGAGATACACATGGGAATTGGACAGACGTATTTACAAGTAATCAATAGCCGATTTAATCAGTTGAAGAATCAAGGCGATCGGGCATTGGAGCAATTAGAGGAACCCGATATCCATTGGGTACCTAATGAAGCAGCAAATAGTATTGCTGTTATTGTTAAGCATATGAGTGGAAATATGGTATCCAGATGGACAGATTTTTTAACTAGTGATGGAGAAAAGGAAAATCGAAATAGGGATCAAGAGTTTATTAATACCATTGCCTCTAAGGATGATTTGCTGGAAACATGGGAATACGGTTGGCGTATATTAATCAGCACGCTTCAGAGTTTAAAGGAGGAGGACCTAGAAAAATATGTAACCATCCGATCTCAGTCTTTATCGGTAATCGATGCAATTGAAAGGCAACTAACACACTATTCATCACATATTGGACAAATTCTTTACATAGGTAAACAACTAAAAGGGACGCAATGGCAATCGTTAAGTATTCCTAAGGGAAAGTCAGAGGAATACTTAAAAGAAATGAAGAAAAAACACGGTACAAGTTAATACTAGAGAATAGGAAAGTAGACGACTCTCCTTGACCATAGAATAATCCAGACTCTTCTTCAATCTGATAAAGGTGAAGGAGAGTCTTCGTTATGATTAGAGAAGAATCTTGTTATATCTGATTCTTCTCTTTTTGATGTTGATAAATAGGGTCGTGTTGCGCCGCGGCCAGCTCCAGTGTACAGAAACGAGGCGACTTCACAAATCGCCCTACGAAAAGTCATCATCGGCTCGCAAGCTCACCGTTATTCCTTAATGTAGAAAATTTACTTACGTAACGTGGATGGTGATCCGACAGATAACATGTTTATTCGATATAAAAGAAGGGTACCACTATCTATCTGTAGTTTTCCATTAGACATTATTGCTTATGCAAGGTTATGTAGGTGAGGAAATAAGTCGAAATGGCTCATAATTTAACTACGTTTGCGATGGTGGTGACTATATGCCTCGATTAAAGTCTATGTCTTGCTATATAGAGGAATATGGAATTTGTTTAATAATCAGACAATGTGATAGAATTCTACAGGTGTGTAAACATCTTAGGTCAAAGGACCAAGAAAAAAAGGAGATCAATCATGGAAGAAAGAACGACGCTGAAAAAATCTTTAAAGGCTCATTGGGTTTGGGCGATAGCTTTAGGGTCATCGATAGGTTGGGGGGCTTTTGTTCAACCAACGACATGGATGTCCACAGCAGGACCAATGGGAGTAATTATCGGCTTCGGTATTGGTGCTTTATTAATGATGCTTATAGCAGTTAGCTATGGTTTCCTTATAAAAAGTTTTCCTGTATCAGGTGGAGAGTTTGCGTATGCATTTATTAGTTTAGGTCGTACGCATGCATTTATAAGTGGATGGTTTTTAACCCTAGGATATATATGTATTGTCGCGTTAAACGCTTCGGCATTTGCGTTAATGTTTAAGTTTGTTTTTCCAGCACTTATTGAAAATTTACCCCTATATCAAGTAGCTGGTTGGGATGTTTATGGAATGGAGATCATTATCGCTTCGGTTGCGCTCGGTACATTTGGTTCTTTTAACGTTAGAGGGACAGGCTTATCAGGGCGTATGCAATTTATCTTTTGTAGTATTATGATTCTAAGTATTGTAGCAATAACCTTTATGGTTGGTGGGCAGCCAGGTGCTGGCCTTTCCAATGTGCAACCATTTTTTCCTACTGAAACGACAGCATTTGCAGCCATTATTTCTATCGTAGCAATTGCGCCTTGGGCATATGTTGGTTTTGATAATGTTCCACAGGCAGCAGAAGAGTTTCACTTTTCATCTAAAAAGGCCTTTTCGTTAATCATACTTGCCATTTTCTTTGCTGCGGTATTATACAGTCTCATGATCATCGCAACGGCAATGATTCAACCTTGGCAGGGTTTAGTGGCCGAAAGTCATGTGTGGGATACAGGCGCTGCAATTCAAGAGCTATTGGGGACAATGGGACTTGTGCTACTTGTTACCGCTTTAACAATGGGAGTATTTACTGGACTGAACGGTTTTATTATTTCATCAAGTCGTCTGTTATTTGCAATGTCACGTGCAAAGATTTTACCAGAAGTCTTTTCAAAGCTTCACCCAAAATATAAAACACCTTATGTAGGAATTATATTTACTGTAGTTGTATCTGCATTCGCTCCTTGGTTTGGGCGAGAAGCATTACTATGGGTAGTGGATATGTCTTCTGTAGGTGTAACGATTGCTTATTTCTATACATGCTACACGGCTTTCACTTTGTTTAAAACAAAAAAAGACAAAAGCTTTGATCCGAAAAAGCACGCTGTGTCGCCATTTAAAAAAACGGTCTCAGCAGTTGGAATGCTAGCAAGCTTGGTTTTCCTAGCTTTATTATTAATACCTGGATCACCAGCATTTCTTGGCATCCAATCACGGATTGCTTTAGCAGCATGGATTGGATTAGGTGTGATTTTTTATTTTGCAAAACGAACGGAATTTAATAAGATTCCTAAAGAGGAATTAAATTATTTGATTCTCGGATCGAAGAAAATTGAAGCAAAAAATCGAAGTTAACGATGGAAAACCTGTTAGGAGTCACTTTAGAGTGAACTAACAGGTTTTTTACATAAAATTTACACTAAAATTATAATAGCTTCATAAAAATCATTTACACTCTTAGTTAAGAGGATATAAAATCTAGCAAAAGGAGAGTATTAATGCGTATACGAGGGATTGGTCATAGAGGATATCCTGCAAAGTACCCGGAGAACACCAAGTCTTCTTTTCAAGCTGCTATTGATTTAAATTATACTCATATTGAACTTGATGTACACTTAAGCAAAGATGGGATACCAGTTGTTATGCATGATCATAAAATTGATCGAATGACAAACGGTAAAGGAGAAATAAGAGAGTATACTCTTAAAGAATTACGGAATTTTACAATAAATGATATGGAAGTTATTCCTA
Source organism: uncultured Virgibacillus sp. (assembly GCF_947495635.1). Lineage (NCBI taxonomy): Bacteria > Bacillati > Bacillota > Bacilli > Caryophanales > Bacillaceae > Virgibacillus > uncultured Virgibacillus sp. The sequence continues at coordinate 3,638 of NZ_CANMAB010000062.1, forward strand.
CTTTGGAAGAGGTATTATTAATTGCAAAAGACCGTGTAACAGTATCAATAGAATTAAAAAATCCAAAGCTATATAATAATATGGAAGAAATTGTGTGCTCGGTAATAGAAGATACGAATATGATGGATCAAGTCTATATCATATCATTTGATCAACAAGCATTAATGCGGCTCCGTAATATTTCTGATAAACTCGAAATTGGTTTATTAGTTAATAAGTTCAAGCGTTCTCACTTTCGTACAATTGAAAAATTAGGTGCCAAATATATTGCTGTGCGCTACGATGGTATCAAGGAATCCTATATAAATAAATGTGAGCAAAAAGGCATTCAATTGATTGTTTGGACAGTAAACAGCATGGAGAGCATGGAATATTATAACCAATTTCCTTCCGTACTGGTTACAACGGATGAATTAGAAAAATATTGTAGTGTTAGTAAAATAAAATTAGCAAATGACTTGGAAGAAGTAAATGCTTAACCGTATGAGAGTGTTAATTTAGACTTCATATGTAAGCTAAGCCCTTGTTTATCCACACAAGGGTTTCTTTCATGTTCAGTGGGTTTAAAGTGCAAAATTTAATCTTATCGAAAAATGTTAAATTGTGATAAAATGTATTAGGTATGCATTTCCAATTAGGAGCGTTAAAATGACAAAGAAAGTTTTAATTATGACACAGAACTTCTATCCTGTCATCGGAAGTGCGGGTAATAGGATGAAGAATATATTTCAATTATTGAATGATAAGGGCATTGAAACACATGTATTGACAACAGAGCCTGCCTATCCAAATAAAAACTTATATAAGGATGACATGTTTTGGGATGATCCACATTTAAATAAAAGTTCAGATAAAATTATAAGAGTTCCCATTAAAAATAAGAAGTTTTCTAATCGTATATTTAGTCGTTTATTTTTATATATAGAAATAATGTTTCGTTTTTTACATAGGCTCTGGAAATTAAAAAATGAGAAATATGATTATATATACGTAACTACGCCCCCTATATTTATTGTATTTGCCGCACTTCTAGGTAATTTAGTTGTTAAATCAAAAATAATTCTGGAAGTAAGAGATTTATGGCCTGACAGTTTAATTGGAGTAAAAACATTCGATCATCCAATCATTATTAAATTTTTTCGTATGTTAGAACGGAAAATGTACCGAATGGCCAACTATATTGTGATAAACAGTAAAGGATTTGAGCAGCATATTAAAGCGAGTTTAGATGTAAATAAGCATTCTTTAATTTATTTGCCAAACGGTCCAAGAATTCATGAGATTGTTAAAGAAAAGTCGAATAGGGAAGAATTCCGTGTTGTATATACAGGGAATTTAGGACTGGCTCAAGATATTGAGCACTTGAAGCACGTTGCTAGTTTATTACAGGAGCATAATATACGGTTCGACGTTTTAGGTTATGGAATGAAAGCAGAGGAATTCATCCATTATATAGAACAAAATCAGCTAACGAATGTATATATGCATAAGCCAACGACACGCAAAAAGAGTCTGGAACTGATCGAACAATGTGATGTAGCTATTGCTTTATTAAATGATAATGAGGTGTTTGATACAGTGCTACCCGGCAAAGTCATTGATTATATGACCTGTAGAACACCAATCATAGCGGGGATTAAAGGAACCGCAGCTCAAGTAATTGAAGATAATAAAACAGGATTTGTTTTTGATCAGGATAATGTACGTGGTATGGTAGATAAGGTTTTATCCTTAAAAGCAAATCCAAACGAAAGAAAACAATTAGCTGATAATTGTACAAAAACAGTTTCTAAATATTTTTTATGGGAAAGCAATATTGAAAAAATAGTAGAGATTATATATGAATAAGAGGTTATTTGATGAAAAGAGTAGGTATGTTTGTTTGGAATCACTTTACAAATGATGCAAGAGTACTGAGAGAATGCACCAGTCTTTCGAATAATGGGTATGATGTAGAATTAATCTGTATTGATGATCCCAATGATCCAGATGTACAAAAATATGAAGAAATAAACGATCATTTTCGAGTGTATCGTATGCAACGCTACCCCAAGACTTTATTGTTTTTACAGAAGGCATACCGCTTTGCACTAGGAAAGAAATGGCCACTTGTTCCTTTGCTTGTCATTTGGGGATTTTTAGTTTATTTATTACCTTGGGTGATTATTCCTTTAACGATCATTGTGGGGTTGTTGCTGAAAACGAAAGTAAGAGTAATATGGATTAGAAGTGCATTAATTCTACGAATGATCTGGAAGGGCTATCGAGGGAATTATGATATTTATCATTCCAACGACCTTAACACACTTCCGCAAGGATATATCAGTTCAAAATGGAGGATAAAGAAGAAACCTTTAATTTATGATTCGCATGAAGTGCAAACAAGTAGAACAGGTTATGATAGTCCATGGTATAGACGGTTTGAAAATTTTTTCATAAAACGAATGGATAGTATGATTGTAGAAAATGACACACGAGCAAAGTTTAATGAGGATTTATATGGCTTTTATCCTCATGTATTGCATAATTATCCATCACTTCATATACAGCAGGTGCATGAAAAGGTGGATCTACACGAAATGTTGCAGTTGCCTAAGGATGAGAAAATTTTGTTATATCAAGGTGGTATTCAAGCAGGTAGAGGCCTTGAAAAATTAATTGAAGCATTTCCGAAATTCCATGAGGGTACACTCGTATTTATAGGAGATGGAAAGATTAAAGAAAAACTTATACAGATGGTAAGTGATCGAAATTTGCAAGAGAAAATAAGATTTATCGCTAAAGTGCCTGTTCGGGAGCTACCAAAGTATACAAAAAACGCTTATTTAGGATTTCAGGTGTTAAATAATATTAACTTTAATCATTGGTCAGCATCATCCAATAAATTATTTGAGTATATGATGAATGAGGTTCCAGTTATAGCTTGTAATTTCCCTGAAATTAAACGAGCAGTTGAAGAAAGTGAAGTAGGGATCACGATCGATCCGCATGACCCAGATGAAATAGCAAAAGGAGTAAACGAGTTGTTGGAAAACCCAGACAAGCGTGATTTTTTTAGCAGCAATTGCAAAAATGCTCGAAAAAAGTATAATTGGGAAATAGAGCAACATCGATTACTTGAAGTATATAAAAAATATTAATTTTTACAAAAAGAGAAAGAAGGGTATAATGTTGAAACTTTGTACTGTAGGATTAGGATATATTGGATTGCCAACTTCTATTATGTTTGCAAATCATGATGTAGAGGTATTGGGTGTTGATGTGAAAAGGGAAGCTGTAGAAATGTTGAATAATGGGCAAATTCACATAGAAGAGCCAGGATTACAGGAAGCACTAGAAAAGGCGATTGCTTCTGGTAATTTTAAAGCATCTCTTGAACCGCAGCCTGCAGATGTTTTTATTATTGCAGTACCGACACCAAATAATAATGATCAGTTTAAGTCAGCTGATTTAAGCTATGTTATGCAAGCAACAGAAAATATAATTCCTTTCTTAGAAAAAGGGAATGTTGTCATCGTTGAATCAACCATTGCACCTCGAACAATGGATGATTTTGTAAAGCCTAAATTGGAGGAAGCAGGCTTCGTTATTGGTGAAGATATTTTCTTAGTACATTGTCCAGAACGAGTTTTACCAGGTCAAATATTACATGAATTAATACACAATAATAGGATTGTTGGTGGTCTGACACCAATGTGTACAGAAAAAGGAGCAGAGGTTTATCAAACTTTTGTTCAAGGAGAAATTATAAAGACGAATGCGCGTACTGCGGAGATGTCTAAGTTAATGGAAAATACATTCAGAGATGTAAATATTGCATTAGCTAATGAATTAACAAAAGTGTGCAATGAGCTAAATATTAATGCTTTAGAGGTTATTGAAATGGCAAACAAGCACCCGCGTGTTAATTTGCATACCCCTGGTCCAGGTGTAGGTGGCCACTGTCTTGCTGTAGACCCTTACTTCATTATTGCTAAAGCACCAGAACAAGCAAAATTGATTAATTTATCAAGACAAATTAACAAGTCTATGCCAGAATTTGTAATTAATTCTGTTGAAAAACTATTAGCTAAGCGTAATGGTAAGAAGATTACAGTATTTGGTTTAACCTATAAAGGAAATGTCGATGATATAAGAGAAAGTCCTGCAATGGATATCTATGAAGCGTTACATGCACGTCCTGAATATGATGTTGTAGCATATGATCCACATGTGAAGTTAAGCTTTGTCGAAAATGATCTAGAGAAAGCATTGGATGGATCTGATTTAGTATTGGTATTAAGTGATCATAATGAATTTAAAGATTTAACAAGTGCATATTTTGGAAAAATGAACACACCTCAAGTACTAGATACGAAAAATGTAGTGCAGGAGCATCCTGAAGAGATACAATACATTAACTTCGGAAATCTTTATAAGTATCTTTAATCCTAGGTAAAGGAAGCATTCTATATGTTTAAAGCAATTAGACAAGTATTAAAAGAGCAATTTAAATATAGAGATTTAATTTTTCGTATGGCTTCATTTGAAGTAAAGGGTACCCATCAAATACATTACTTAGGTTCCTTTTGGCAATTCCTAAATCCAGCAATTCAAATAGCTATATATTGGTTTGTTTTTGGGATTGGTCTGAGGGGAGGAGCAGATGTAGGAAATACGCCATTCTTTTTATGGTTAATTATAGGTTTAATTCCATGGTTTTTTATAGCACCAACAGTAACTCAAGGATCTAACAGTGTTCATCAAAAAATTGGTCTTGTTTCAAAAATGAATTTTCCAGTTAGTCTTTTACCGACAATACGAATTGTAAGTAATAGCTACCAATTCTTTGCAATGCTAGCTCTGCTTATTGTCGTATCATTATTATACAGAATACCTCTATCAATATACACAATACAAATTATTTATTATACTATTAGTATGTATGTGTTTTTATTTGCTTTTGCATTGGTAAGTTCAACTATTTCTACTTTAATAAGAGATTTTCAAGTATTATTGCAATCTTTAATGCGAATGTTGTTTTATTTAACTCCAATTCTATGGAGTACAGATTTAATTATTGAAAAGTTTAATAAATGGGGATATATTATCGAAAACATATTAAAATTGAATCCTTTTTATTATATTATTGAAGGGTTTCGGGATTCAATTTTGGGGAGATCTTGGTTTTTCGAAGATCCTATTTATATGGGTTATTTTTGGGTATTTACTTTTGCATTATTATACTTTGGTTCAATGTTACACTTGAAATTCAGAAAAAATTTCATGGATTACATGTAATAAAAGGAATGGGAAAATGAAGAAAAAAGTAGAATTAAAAAATGTATATAAATCCTTTGATTTGTATAGTAAGAAATCTGAAAAACTCTTAAATTTACTCTCCCTGAAAAAAGAAGATGGTAAACAATTTTTAGCATTACGTGATATTACTTTTGAAATATTTGAAGGCGAAACTGTAGGAATAGTAGGACTAAATGGCTCCGGTAAATCCACTGTTTCCAATATATTAGCTGGTGTTCTTCAACCGACTGAAGGTATTGTAAATATTAAAGGTAAGAGTTCATTAATAGCAATATCAGCTGGTCTAAATAATAATCTTTCAGGCATGGATAATATTAAATTGAAATGCATAATGCTTGGCCTTTCCAAGGAAAAAGTAGAAGAAGTAACCCCATTTATAATTGATTTTGCTGACATAGGTGATTATATCTACCAACCGGTAAAAGAATATTCAAGCGGAATGAAATCACGGTTAGGTTTCGCTATATCTGTACACACTAATCCAGATATCTTAATAATTGATGAAGCCTTGTCTGTAGGGGATAGTACATTTACACAAAAATGTTTAAATAAAATGAAAGAGTTTAAAGAAGAAGGGAAGACAATATTCTTTATAAGTCATTCAGCGAGTCAAATGAAAAGCTTCTGTGAAAAGGTTATTTGGATGCACTATGGACAAATTAAAGAAATAGGGGATTCGGATAAAGTAGTAGATAATTATCAAAAGTTTACAAAATGGTTCAACTCACTAACTGATTTGGAGAAAAAGACGCATAAAAAAGAAATGTTAGATAATCAAATTACAAATGCCGAAATAAATAAAATTAAAACGAAAAAAAAATCATTTGGTTCAATAATAAGGCATAGTCTAGTTGTTATACCCGTAATTATACTGGGTATTCTTCTAGTTTTTAATGGAGTATATTAATTGGTCAAAAAATAAGTTTAATCAAAAAGAAAAGCTAACTCACCACTTAATCAGCTTTTCTTTTTGTGTAATTTCTATACAGATCAATTCTGTTCTCTCAGCTACATAAGAGATTTAGTTCTTGGGTTACTGGAGTAATCCTTTTTAGTAATTAGATAGGTATTAAATTTTTCTGGAATATTTAATAAATTCACTTGATATGAATGTAATCAACATGCTAACCTTATATAGGACAAAAATACTAATTTTAAAATTTATTTTAGATTATATATAATTCTTTATTTAAAATAAATTTTATTCTTTTAATTAACAAGATAATTAATTATATAGTCAAATTTTTTTCATTATTAATAGTGGGGGAACAGTAAAAAATGTTTAAAAATAATATTAATAAAGAAGCGAAATATTCGCTAATTGATATATCCGACGAGTTCTTTAATTTGAATAACTGGAAATATAAGAAAAGGAAGTTAAATTTATTTAAAGGGACTAATAATTCGATAGTTATTGAATCTAAGAATAAAGGAGTAACTTATCTCACACTCTTCGAGAATAACACTAAATTTAAGTCTATAACTCAAAGTGAATACAAGATACTTTTAGATACTCCAAATATTATTGAAATTTCTGGAAAAAAATCAGGTAATATCAAAGCAATTATTTATCTAATTGAGTATGACGAGAATAATAATCGCATAAGTACAAATAGATTTAGATTGAATGATAAGAAAATATTTACTGCTAAGCCAAACAGTACTTATGTTAGGATTGCTATTCGTTTACTTGGGAAGGGCGAAATACAAATAAAGAAATTTAAAACATCAGAATATGGTACGAATAAATCGCTTTTAGAAAACCTAAATGAGAAAAAGAAATTAAAAGATGTAAGAGTGGCTTGTATATTTGACGAATTTAGTATGTCATCTTTTAAAGATATTGTAACATTAATTACTTTTTCACAAAGTAATTGGAGAACAAAGTTAGAATCTGTGAAGCCTGATTTATTAATTGTTGAATCTGCTTGGAAGGGAAATTCAGGAACTTGGGAGTACCAAGTTGGAAAATATAATAATAATAATAATAATGCTAAATTAAAAGAACTTATATATTGGTGTAGAGATAACAATATACCAACTATATTTTGGAATAAAGAAGATCCTGTACATTTTGATAAATTTATTCAATCCGCTACACTTTTTGATTATATCTTTACAACCGATTCAAATATGATTCCAAAATATAGAAGATATGTTGGGCATAATCGTGTAAGAACAATGCAATTTGCTGCGAATCCCAAAATTCATAACCCAATTTCTATAAATGGGAAAAACAAGCGAATATCTTTTGCTGGTTCTTATTATACAAATCGCCATCCTGATCGAAAAAAAGATATGGATGAAATATTATCTGTCGCAAAAAGCTACGGACTTGACATTTTTGATAGAAATTATGACCGTAATAAGAATGGAAATACTGATTTTCAATTTCCAGATTTTCTTAGTAATAATATAAAGGGTTCATTAAAATATAGTGAAATTTATAAAGCTTATAAAGACTATCGTCTTATTTTAAATGTAAATAGTGTTAAATACTCACCTACAATGTTTTCAAGAAGAGTTTTTGAAGGATTGGCTTGTGGAACTCCTATTATAAGTAGTTACTCTACTGGGATAAAAAAAACTTTTTACAATACTGTTACTTTACTGGAAGATCGGAAAGATTTTGAGAAAAGTGTTATTAACCTAATGAATAATGATGAAAATTATCGTAACCTTGCTTTGCAAGGAATTCGAGAAGTGTTTAGAAAACATACATACGAAAAACGTATGGAGTTTATTCTAGATATATTAAATATTGAGTATGAAAAAAATAAGCACGATATCACGATTATATTTTTAATTAATTCTATGGCCGATTTACAAAAGGCAAAGGAAATCGTGGAAAAACAATCATATGAAAATATAAAAATTTTATTATTAACAACTATATTTGATGGTTATGAATTTTTAATTAATAATTATAATTCTATGTATATTTCGACATATATTATCGACTATGCGTATAAATATGAGTTAACCGAAATAATTAAAAGTAAGTACTTCACTATTATGAACTTAAATTATACATACGGTGAAAACTATATTGAAGATTTAGTGTATGCTTGTATTTACTCTGACGCAGATATAATTGGGAAAAAATCGATTTATAGTAATGAAAATTATAGTTATGATAAGTATGAATATCAATATGTAAGCGAAATAGATGAAGACACTGCAGTATTTAATATTAGTGGTATAAAAGGCTATTTGTTAAGGGATATAATTGATCACCGAAAGGAAACAATTCGAAGGCTATTTGGACAACATGGTAAAAGGATATTTAGTAGTGATAAATTTAATATTTTAAAATAGGAAAAAGGAGTAAATAAGTATGAATAACTTGAAGATTTTATTATATGGTGATCAGAACTTAAATATTATGGACGGATCGGCTATTTGGCTAACATCACTAGCAAATATTTTAACATACGATCGATCAGTTGATTTAAGTATTTTACTTAAATCTCCAATTAAGCGAAAACATGTTATAACTAATATACAAAATATTGAAGATATAGAATTTATAAACCCTTTTAAAAGAGAATCAAAAATAATGTTCAAAAATAGCAATAGGATGCAGCCTGAAGAAGCTAGTAAACTAATAGAAAAACTAGATCAAGAAAATGATTATGATTTAATCATAACAAGAGGAAAAATTCTAACAAATCATTGTCTTAATCGTGACTTTTCTAAAAAGTTAATACCTTATATAACTGACTTTAGTTATGATGATAAATCAAAAGATATAAAATTATTTAAAAAAATATACAAGAAATGCCCTAAAATTTTTGTTCAAACTGAAGAAATGAAAAACATGCTGTCTACCAAATTTGGAATTTCTAAGGATATTTTTATAACGCTTCCTCCAACCGTAAATGATTCAAATAAATCCCCATACTTTGGTTATGAGGACTTTTCTATTGTTTACACTGGTAAATTTGCTGAAGATTGGGAAATAATTTCAATGTACGATTCTTTTATAGAGGCAAAAAAACAAGTAGATACTCTCACTTTGAATATCGCTGGGGACAAATTCCAAGGTGGTCTTATAGAACAAAAAGATGAAATTATTGATAAATTCGAAAACACTAAAGGAATTAATTGGGTTGGAGCAGTTTCTCGCTCCGAATCACTAAAATTAATTAAGAGTTCAGACCTTGGTTTTGCGTATAGATCTAAAAAAGTTGATAATAACAATAGTGTAGAATTATCAACAAAATTCTTAGAATATGGAATACAAGGTAAACCGGTTGTTGTAAGAAAAATTAAGCAATACGTAAATTTACTAGGTGATGACTATCCTTTTTATTGTAATAACTATAATGAATTAGTTGAAAAAATTGTACTTGCATTTAGTGATCAGGAGTTATATAAGAAGGGTGCGATTGCTTGTTATAATGCAAGTAAAAAATACCAATTTTCTATAGTAAGTAAATGCATTCTTGATCAATTAAAAAAATTAAAACCCGCAAAAAAGAAGACTATCTTGTTTGCTGGCCATGATTTTAAATTTATTTATTGGTATATTGATTATTGCGAGAAACTAGAGGGGATTAAGGTATTAGTCGACAAATGGTCAGGGCACAACTCACATGATTACCACCGTAGTTTAAATTTACTTAAACAAGCAGACATAATATTTTGTGAATGGGGGTTAGGAAATGCTGAGTTCTATTCTAATAATAAATTAAAAGGTCAATCTTTATTTATTAGAGTGCATAGACAGGAATTAAATAGTAATTATTTAGATAATGTGAATTATACAAATGTAAATAAAGTGATAGCTATTAGTGCACATATTTTTGAAGAATTTAACCGTATAAAAAAAATACCTAGAGAAAAAATGATAATAATACCTAATATGGTGGACGTTGATCGGTTTAAATTACCAAAGAAACAGAATTCGGAATATCATTTAGGTATATTAGGAATATTGCCAAAGTTGAAGAGGCTTGATAGAGCTCTAAGCATATTAGAAAAATTATGTGAAGAGGACGATAAATATAAATTATATATAAAAGGGAAATTACCCGACGAGTTACCCTGGATAAACAATAGGCCAGAAGAGTTATCTTACTATAGACAAGTCTTTGAAAGAATAGAAAAGTCTCCTTGGAAAAATAATATTGTATTTGATCCACATGGAGATGATGTTGCAGATTGGTTTTCAAATATAAATTATATTCTATCTACTTCGGAAATTGAGAGTTTCCATCTTGCTCCGATGGAAGGTATGGCTAGTGGTGCAATACCTGTTGTTTTTAATTGGCCAGGTGCAGAAACATTATATCCCAAAGAAAATATAGTTAATGGTGTAAATGAAGCAGTTCAGGTTATTCTCAATCATAATCGGAAGAATATTTCCCTATCTGTAAAGTATCAGGGGATAGTAAATAAGTTTGGAAAAGAAACTGTAAAAAAACAATTAAATTCTTTAATGCTATAAAATTAATATCACAAGATTAATTTTATAAATATTAGGTTATGTCCTAGTTAAATAAAGTAACTTTTTAATATAATGAATCGTTATAATTACTTTTTACCACTAATTATAACGATATTTTTTTAGGTAGTGAATAATATTTTAGGTAATTTTTATCTTTTTTATGTTACAATGTAATTTGTTTAATCTTAACAATTATGTTAACTCGCGTTTGAAAGTCTGAATTTTCATTAAATTAATGTCATTGATTTACTAATGGAAAAGTATTGTTTTGATGAAAATACCGGAAAATTCAATAAGTGATAAACGACACACTAAGTAAATATGTTAATTTTGATACTTGAACAAATAATATATGGGCTGTCCAATATGTGGGAAAATATTACGATGAAGATTTAAACTATGCGATGAGGATGGTAGTGTAAAACGGTAGAAAGATTACAGTAGCTGTTCAAGAGAAAGATTTATCATAAATGAGTAGACTGATAAAAGTAAGATCAAGGGGATGCGAGTTGGACCTTAAATCTGAAAGATAAAACTGATTATGAATTATGTATCAAATTTCTTGACATAGATCCAATGTTTTATTAAAGGAGAATAACGTATAGATGAATAAGAAGAATAGGAATCCATTTATGGTTACTAAAAATGTCTCTATATCGTTGAAAAAGGATGGAAAGCTTGTACGGGTTGGGGTTTTATTAAAAGGTCATCGATTTAAAGGTATAGAAGACTACGGGAATTGGTATAAAGTTAATTTTGGTAATGAGATAGGTTTCGTATGGAAAGATGGTACCAAACCGGTCGAACAAAAAAAAATTATCTTTTCTCTATATAGGCAGGTCGATATACTGAAGTTAAAGAGTAATAAGATAAAAGGTAACTTGATTTTTTTAATTGAGACCTCAGTTTATAACTCTATGACTGATTTTCGTCCTATTGCTAAAATAAAAGCTGCTCAACAATTGCATTTTCTAAAAAAAATCAACAAAGATTGGTATTTGTTAGAATTTGCAGGGAGGAAAGGATATGTGAAGAGCAGGAATGTTTTAGAACAAGGAAAAATTAAGTTTAAAATTCAACATAACCCTTATATAAACATTATAAGGAAATATTTAGTTATTTCACCTCTTAATCAAAATAGCAAAAAAGTTAATGATAATGGTATGATTAAAGCTGCTAATCTTATTTTAAATGATAAAATAAAATTTCCGAAATACAATAATGGTATTCCAATGAATTATAGGGATGGCATAGACTGGACTAAAGGATCTGGAGTTGATAATGAACATCAACGATCTTTTTTAAGACAATTACATGGTTTGTTTTTTATAAATGATTTAGCTAAAGCTTATTATTTGAGTGAGGAAGAAACTTTAAGGAGAAAATACATAAATAAAGGTTTTGAAATAATAAAGGATTGGAAAATAAATAATCCTTATCATAATCCTAAGCATAGTATGGCTTGGCATGATGAGGGTACTGCTAGAAGACTAACTACTTTAGTTAATTTTTTTGAGGCAGGAAAAGAGGTTTTAACTAATGAGCAAAAAATTGAGCTCTTTAAATTGATGATATTCCATGCTGATTTATTGATGGATGATTCATTTTATTCGAAAAATACAAATCATGGAATGTTCCAGGATGCTAGCTTAATTGTTTTCAGCAAATATTTTTATGATTTCAAACCATTTAGTAATTATTATAACCTTGCAGTGAAAAGGTTAAATAATTATTTTGATACTTTAATTTCAGAGGATGGTGTTCATCTAGAACACTCACCTAGTTATCATCAAACAACAGCTGGTTCTATAAGAGCATATGGAAACACATTAAACGAATTTGGTGATAGTGATATGGCTAATATTTTTTTAAATAAGTATAACAAAATGGCTAACTACGCTATACATGTTATTAAGCCTGATGGTAAATGGCCACTAATTGCGGATACTTATGCAAGTGATAAGGTACTATATAATTTTTGGGTGGATAATCCTTATTATCGATATGCAGTAACAAGTGGGAAACAAGGAAAACAACCAATTACTACTAATGCTGTTTTTCCTGATGCAGACTATGCAATTTTCAGAGATAGTTGGAGTAATAATGGGACATATATCTTTTTTACTGCAGCGTACCATACAAACTATCATAAACATTCAGATGATTTAAGTTTATGGATTTATAACAATGAAGACATTATTATTGAGGCGGGTCCACATAGTTATACTTTAAGTAATCCAGTAACTAAATATGCTTATTCATCATTTGCTCATAATACTTTAATAGTAGATGATAAAGGATTACCAAGAGTGGATGAAAAAGTTAATCATACCTACATTAAAGAATATAATTTAGAAAATAAACAGTTACCTACAGTTACTGGTGTTAATGAGAGATATGATGGAGTTATTCATGAGAGAAAAGTAACCTATGATAAAGACGATGAAGTAATTACTGTTATAGATGGTGTATCATCAGATACAACTTATAATTATAAATTACTTTGGCATTTGGCACCTAACATAATGCCTAGTATAGATTATAATAAAAATGAGATTACACTTAAAAAGAATGGAAATACTATGATGGTTATACAAGTCAATAGTGATGTGGAGCTTACCATTTCAAACGTATACGGTGATGAAAACGAAGTTTTTAAAAGTTGGACTTTTGATAATACTAGAGACGGAGTTATTATTGATGTACACACATTGATAATCGAAGTAGAAGCATCAAAAGCAGAATTAAATACTTCATTCATAATATATTAATTTAAAATATTAAGTTAGTTTTATCGAAAAGGAAGGAGCCGGGACAAAACCCAGTAGAATCTGATTGGTGAGTGCCATTTTTAATAATTTTTGTACGCAAAAAGGATACCTTAAGTTAAAGTACCACCCAAAACAGAATCGGAGATATCCTTATATTTAAACATTATAACATGAATCAAACAATTTTGCCGCTAGATTTAGAATCAGACTTCAAGAAAATGATATAGCTTCCGCCATTCATCATGTCATAGAGATTATCCCAGAAGAAGCAATTTTTTATTGATGGAACGAATATCGAAGCCAATGCCAATTTGATAGAGAAGCCCAATCAAATGTATGAAGAACTAATGGAAAAAGAAATTATTCCAGAAATGAATCCGGAAAGTCCGGAGGAACTGTCAGCAAAGGAACTCGCAAACGTTGTGGACTTCAAGGTGGAACCATATGATCAACAAATCGTAGCGGGCGAAGACGTAACTGAACGTAAGGAGCTTCGCTCCAAGCGTAAGGCACCTAAAAAATATCACAAACACTCTAAGGATTATGTAAAGTGCAAACAGGAATATGAAAACGATATGACTATATTCGGAGAACGAATTCCAAAACGGATCATGATGCCATATTTATGCGAATGAAAGATGGGGGTATGAAGAACGACCAACTCTAGGCAGGGTATAATGTGCAAATTGCGACAGAAGGACCGCACTCACTCGCTTACGATTTATTTCCCAATCCAACCGATACACGTACACTTTTTCCATTTCTAGATAAAGTTGAGAAAGGGTTCAACCACCTACCTAACTATATCGTCGCTGATGCAGGATATGGAAGCGAACAAAATTATGAAGATATCCTGACCAATCGAAAACGAACTCTATTAATTACTTATAACATGTATCGGAAAGAAAAAGATATATAAGCAGGATGTTTTTCACAGTAAAAGCATCATCTTCTTGATTGTATTGCCAGTTGGTCAGACTTTTAAAGTCTACGATCTGAAGACTGTTCGGGCTGTCTATTACGCTCCCAATGTACGAAAGCAAAAGAAGGAAAGAATCGAAAGATTTACTATAATGAGAAATGGGAAAGCAAAGCGTAAAATAGATGTAGAACCAGTCTTCGGATTTTTGAGGGCTAATTTTGCATTTCACTCGTATGTCGGTGAGAGGCAAAGAAAACGACATGAAAATGAATTAGGATTCTCCTTTATGGCGGTAAACTTGAGAAAGTACACCGCCTCACAGCTAATGGCACACTAAATCATAAATTCATTCATTAAAAAAGATTCCGATTATCACAAATAACGACAATCAGAATCTTTTTTAATGTTTTGGACTAGTTTCGTCATAACCCCTTAAAAATTTTTTAGAAAGGTATTCTTGTTCTAGTGTTTTAGAAAGTAATAGGATATGAGGAAAAATTAACTTCGATGGATACAACGCTCTATTTGTGACCTATATATCCATCCAAATTTAGTAAGTATAAAACATAAGTTAGGGTATAGCGGTGATGAAATCTAAAGATGTGAAATTATTTAGAAGAATTAATGTTATAAATAGGTCTATTTAACTAATAGGATGAAGCTCATAAATCAACTTGTATAATAATATAGATTTGCAATTTATATTGTAATCATGAAGTTATTATAATATAATTACAATGATTCTGATAGATTCTTAAACGGAAAGAGGAATTATATGAAAAAGATTTTATCAAAAGTAAGTATTCTGTTCATTATTTTAGTTATATTTACTCATTATTTTCCTTTAAATGGGCTTTATGGCCCATATAATTTAATGGCACAGGCTGCAGATAGTAACGATCATCAATTGTATCAGGTTATCGAACCAATAGAACTAGAGAATGGTATTATTCTAGAGGAGGCAACTTTCTTATATGGAAATGAGGTAAAAAGTAAAGATAAGATAGAAATCCAATATGCAGATACATATATATCTATTGATAAAGACAACCTTATAGCTGTTAAAGTTAACAATACAGAAAATGAATTACCAAAGTATATAGAATTTGAGAAAGCAAAAACAGAAGAAGAGAAAAGTATATCTGATACTGAATACACTTCACTTTATTCTTTATATCCTGATGAGGAAGAGCGAGGTACCTTTGATGGAAAAAGAGTAGATTATCCAGTTTATAAAAATGAAGTAGGGGTAAATGTTATTTACTTGGGGAATGTGGAATTCTATTTAAGTAAAGAAGATAGAAAAGTAATTTTTGACAAATCTCTCAAAGAAGGCACTATGGAATCCAATAATACAGAGATGGGAGAAGGAGAAAAAGATGATTCTGAACAAAACAATGCAGAGAATGAAGAGATTATCTCTGACCAAGAAATAAATAAAAAAGACTCAGAAACTATAGACTCAGATAATACAGAAGGAGAAAAAGCAGAAGAAGATACTTCAGAACAAAACAATGCGGAAACGGAAGGAAATGATGTAGAAAGCGAAAAGAACATCTCTGATTATGAAGTAAATAAAGTTGTTGAAGAGGACATAGGCGAAAGAAAAAATCAAAGTGAAAAACTAAGAGAAGAAGAGAACAGAGTTATTCATGAAAAAACCACTTTTTCTACTATAAATAATACTTGGGAAAATACATCTGCGAACTATTTTAAAGTAGTAGAGAACAAACTATCAGTCTATTCTAAAGGGAACAAAAAAGTACTAGGGACGCTGGAAGAGGGTCAAGTGTATCCAATTAAAACAGATTATGGGAATTGGCATCAAATTCAGTACGGTTCTGATTATGGTTATGTTTATAAACCTTCTACCATACCGGATGACGGTAAAACTTTGAAGAATGAAAATACAAAATATATAAACTCAAATCAAACCTTCGTAACATTAAGAGAAGTTCCTATCTATGATAATAGTACGGGGGAATTAGTACAATTTGGTGCAATTAGTGAAGGTGAAAGATATCCGATAGTGTCGGATTATGGAAGTGATTGGTCTAGAGTAATTTTTGCTGATAGAGTAGGATATGTTTTAAATTCAAATGTTAGAAAAGAATTTGTCGGTGAGGAAAAGTATTTCCAAGTGCTAACTAATAATTTACCAGTTTACGATAATAGGTCTGGTAGTTTAAAGGAGGTTGGTACCCTTACTAAAGGACAAGTTTATGAAATTGTTTCAGATTATGGGAATTGGCACAAGATTCAGTTTAACAATTATTATGGATACGTATATAAGGCAAATACTGTTCCTTCAAGTGGGGATTATATTAATAATAAAAATATTTCTTATGAGCATAGCAACAGTACCTTCACTACAAAACAGGAAGTTGTTATTTATGATAATAGTAGCGGTCATCTAAAACCTTTTGGTACTATAAAAAAAGGCCAAACCTATCATATAGCAAGTGATTATGGAAATTGGTTAAGAATTATTTTTGCTGATAGAATTGGTTATGTATATAAGGATTATGTTGAATTGAATT
Organism: uncultured Virgibacillus sp.; assembly: GCF_947495635.1. NCBI lineage: Bacteria > Bacillati > Bacillota > Bacilli > Caryophanales > Bacillaceae > Virgibacillus > uncultured Virgibacillus sp. The sequence continues at coordinate 20,624 of NZ_CANMAB010000062.1, forward strand.
TTGATGAAAGTATAAGTTATTTTAAAGTTCAAGTTGATAATCTACCAGTTTATGATAATAGTGGGGGCAGTTTGGTCGAAATTGGTCAGTTAAGAAAAAATCAGGTATATCCAAGAGTCAGCAGCTATGGCGAAAATTGGCACAAAGTTAGATTTGGTGATGGTTATGGTTACGTTTATTCGAAAAGTACAACTCCCGGTAGTAAATCGAGTATAAAGAATCTTAATACCAAATACACAACACAAAATGTGAAAATAAAACCTATAAAAGATGTAGAAGTTATGGATAATTCAACAGGTAAATTAGTACCTTTTGGAAAACTTAAAAAAGGAATAATATATCCTATAGCAACGGATTATGGTAATTGGTGGCGTGTTATATACTTAGATCGTGTAGGATATGTAAGAAAAAGTGAAGTAGAAATATTTGGAGTAGAAAAGACTAAATATGATATATCCTTATCAGAAGCTGTAGACATACAAATGAAAGCCAATCCCCAAACAGATAAGGAATATGATACGTTTGTATCTAAGAGTTATATTAAAAATGGAAAGGTAACCGCTAGTACTTTAAATGTGAGAGGTGGACCAAGCACAAGCTATTGGGTAGTTGGTCAACTTAAAGAAGGTGCGAAAGTTACTATTATTAATGAAGTAAATGGATGGTATCAAATTGAATTTACTAATAGTAGACAATGGGTAAATGCTAGTCCTGAAGATATAGAGTACTATTTAAACCCTAATAATTTTATTAATGATGAAAGACAACAATTCCAATTTTTAGATTTAGCTAGATCTAGTGATGCAACTGCATCGACTCTAAATAAATTCTTATTAGGTAAGGGAATATTAGAAGGTAAAGGTCAAGCATTTATTGATGCCAGTAGAGTCAATGGAGTTAATGATATTTATCTGGTTTCACATGCTTTACTTGAAACTGGAAATGGGACTTCAACATTGGCAAATGGTGTAGAATATAAAGGGAAAATTGTCTATAACATGTATGGTATAGGTGCTAACGATGGATGTGCCATAACATGTGGAGCTGCAAAGGCATATAAAGAAGGATGGACAACACCATATAAGGCGATTGTTGGAGGTGCGCAATTTATAGGTAATGAGTATATAAAATCTGGGCAAAATACGCTATATAAAATGCGTTGGAATCCAGCTTCCATGTCAAAGAATGGATATGCATCTCATCAATATGCTACTGACATTGGATGGGCATCTAAGCAAATTTATACTATGTATAATTTATACAAGCAGTTAGATTCATATACTTTATATCTAGATATACCTGAATACAATTAAATACCTTTAAACTGAAAAAGCCATCATTTGAATTCATTAATGATGGCTTTTTTCAATGAAGCAATGAAAATGTAAAACCTTTACATCTCTAATAGAATTAAAACAATTTCTATGATAAAATAATCTAGAATGAATAATGTAAACATGAACTAAGTAGGTGCTACATATGTTCCATCCAATGGAAATGATAATAGGATTTATTATATCAGTGGTAACGGCTTTAATTGTAACACCTTTGGTGAAAAAGTTGGCATTTAAGCTGTATGCAGTAGATAAGCCAGATAATAAGAGGAAAAACCATGATGGTGTAAAAGCTAGCTTAGGTGGGTTGTCTATATTTATAGGTGCTGCGGCTGGTTTTTTATACTTACAGCCTGAACACCCTCAGATGTATGCCATTATAATTGGTGCAGTTATCATGCTACTTACAGGGTTGCTTGATGATATATTGGAATTAAAGCCATTTTATAAACTAATTGGACAGTTAACTGCTTCTTTCGTTGTTGTTTCATCAGGGTTGATCATAGAGAAATTAACAGTACCTTTTTTCGGTACGGTATACTTAGAAGGAATTGCTTATATTGTTACGATATTATGGATTGTAGGAGCGTCCAATGCTATTAACTTTATTGATGGCTTAGACGGCTTAGCGGCAGGTGTTTCCGCTATTGGATTATCTAGTATTCTAGTTATGGCAATAATGGATTACAGACTTGTTGTCGCCTATTTATCTGTTATTTTAATTGGGGGTTGTATTGGCTTTCTATTCCATAATTTCTACCCTGCAAAGATTTTTATGGGAGATACAGGAGCCTTATTTCTTGGTTACTGCATTGCAGTAGTATCTATGTTAGGCTTATTTAAAAATGTTGCCCTTTTTAGCTTTATCATCCCAATTATTGTCATTGCTATACCAGTTTTTGATACACTCTTAGCTATAGTTAGAAGGATAATAAATAGACAAGGAATTGCAACTGCTGACAAAAAACATATTCATTATCAGCTTATTAAGATGGGATATAGTCATAGAACAGCTGTTTTGATCATTTATGGATTTAGTGCATTCTTTGGTATATTAGCAATTACTTTTAACAGCAGTACAATGCAAGCATCTCTAATTTTATTTGGTGTAGTCTTGATAGGTATGCAGGTGATAGCTGAATTAGCAGGCATGGTGCTAGAAGGACAACAGCCACTATTAAGTAGTTTTAGAAAATTGTTTGGGATAAAAAAGGCAAAAGCTAATAAAATTGACTAGTAAAAAGGGGGCTGGGACAAAACCCAGTAACTGAAAAAAGTGGTACGCCAATTTAGGGCGTATCACTTTTTTTACTTTTTTCAA
>NZ_CANMAB010000063.1:0-23225 GCF_947495635.1 uncultured Virgibacillus sp.
TCTCAAAAAAAGTGGTACTTACCAAATTATTGGCGAGTACCACTTTTTATTTTACTGGGTTTTGTCCCAGCCCCTTTATTGCTTAAAGTAAATCCGTTTCATCATGTCCATTAAAAACTAATGAATTGGAATTTACCTTCACAATATATGCAGAGGCTACTGTAATTGATTATGCTGTTTTAGTTGGTTCTCCAATTGCTGTAATTGCTGCTTTTCCTCAGGAGTGGCTTCATTATATGCAGCTTGTATAGCATTTTGTGCTGCTTGCTTATCCTGAGCACTAGCATTGTTTCCTTGCATATTCATAAAGTTTGTAACAGCATTTCTAGCTTGTTGAAAAAGGTTATTGTTATTATTATTCAACTTAAAAACCTCCTACTGTGTGGTTATCTGCTTCTTCCTGTTTTCTTTCTGCATCAGAGAATCTTGCCCTGTACGGAAATCGCTCAGCATGTTTTTTAACAGAATCAGCGCTCTGTTGGCTAAAACGCTTAGACTTACTTCCTTTTCCCACGATACTTCCTCCTTAGGAACACTATTTTGGAAAGAATCATGTTACACAAAAGCATGTTTAGCGTTCTTGAATAGCGCTCGCTATCCTTTTAGTCAGAATGGTACATTTGGAAGTTATGCAAAAAGTGAACGCATGTAGGCGTTCACTTCTAGTATGGCTGCTATGTTTTTTTATATAGTAGGAAATATTTGTGAATAATTAAACGGATTCAACCTCTAATTTTAAATATTCTTGAAGGAAGTTACCAATGCCATCCTCTTCGTTTGTATCAGTTATGTGTTTTGCCACAGCTTTTAATTCATCAATGGCATTTCCCATTGCAACACCAACACCAGCATAGTCAATCATTTCCAAGTCATTATCTTCATCGCCAAAGGCAATGATTCTCTCCTTTGGAATATGGTAATAATGAGCGACCTTTTGTAGACCTACCGCTTTATTCATCCCTTTTCTAACAATTTCTATGATATTCCACGGTGCACCCCATTTGCGATGTTCAATTAAATCAGCATGGTACTGATCAAGATGCTGACGCAACGTAGTAATATGATCTTCTTTTGGGTGAATAAGAATAGAAGTTGGATCTTCTCTTAATTTATTCTTAAGACTTCCAATGGTAAATGGCGGATCATTTTGAGTCATATGGAAGATGTCAATAATTGCTTGATCGTATTGATCCAAATAAACCTCATCCATAACCTCCGCTAACACATTATGGACATTAAGCTCATAGCAGGCTTCGACAATCTTATGTGCAGTTCTTATGGGCATAGGACTATGTAGCGCATCCCATTTACTATCTTGAGGATGATGAATTAGCGCACCATTAAAATTCACCATAGGTGTTGATAAACCAAGGTTGTTATAATAGTTAATACTAGCTCGATGTGGTCTTCCAGTAGCAATAACAACTATATGCCCTTCATCCATTGCTTTCCATATCAGCTGTTTGGTTCGGGGACTAATTTCCTTTTTATCTGTTAAAAGCGTACCATCTAAATCCAATGCGATTAAATGTCTATTCGTTTGCATAATTATTTCACCTCATCTGACAATAGTGTATAGTTGATAGTTATAGATGTAAAGTAAAATTTTTCTAAGCATCATTTGCATTTCCAAACAATGGAATAGTAAAATTGTAAATGAAAACATACGTAAGGGGACAGTCACGATGATTGGAATATATGAAGAACAAATAAATAACATTCCGAGCTTGATTGTAGTTGAAGCAGATAAAGCAAAAGAAGCACTACCTGTCATCACATATTTTCATGGATTTACGAGTGCAAAAGAACATAACCTTCCTTTAGCGTTTTTACTTGCTGAAAAAGGATACAGGGTTATCTTACCAGATAGTAAATACCATGGTGCTAGAGAACAAGAAGTATCCTCTTTAAAACGACAAGTGTCTTTCTGGGAAATCGTCATACAAAATGTAAAAGAGCTAAAGGATGTAAAAGAATATCTAGATGATAAAGGTCTTGTCTTAAATGACCAATTTGGTATTGCAGGGACCAGTATGGGTGGTATCACCACTTCAGCAGCCCTTACACAGTATCCTTGGATTAAAACGGCGGCGATTTTAATGGGCTCTCCTAAGATAACAACCTATGCAAAAACACTGGTTGATAGCTTTAAAAAGATGGGGAATCTTCCGGTAACGGATGAAGAAATTAATTCCTTATATGAGCAATTGAAGTTATACGATTTGTCTGAACGGCCAGAAAAATTAAATCAACGTCCGTTGTTATTTTGGCATGGAGAAGACGATCCAGTTGTTCCGTTTGACCATTCCTATACTTTTTATGAACAAGTTGCCAAGGATTATATGAATCCGGAAGACATTGTATTTTTGAAGGAAGCCAATCGTGGGCATAAAGTGGGAAGGTATGCCATATTAGAAACAGTTAAATGGTTTGATAGGCATTTGTAGTTTGAAACAATGATATTTAAAAAAATCTATAAATATGTTTAAATAGTAATATCAAGTTAGAGGAGGTATGAGGGTATGGATGAAGCGCTAAAAGAGAATTTAATGGGTGCCTTAGAAAATGTTATTGATCCTGAATTAGGTATTGATATTGTTAATTTAGGTCTAATATATGATGTTGATTTAAATGACGAAGGTGTATGTAAAGTAACGATGACACTTACTGCAATGGGGTGCCCACTTGCTGGACATATCGAGCAAGATGTAAAGCATGCACTATTTGATATACCAGAAGTCAAGGAAACAGAAGTAAATATTGTTTGGAATCCACCTTGGGGTAAAGAAAGAATGTCTCGCTATGCTAAAATTGCCTTAGGTATTCCTGATTGATAATAATTTAGGTTAATTCATAGTATATGGATTGACCTTTTTATTTAGAATGATTAGGGTTGGTTTTTTCTTTCTAAAAAGGAGATGAACCACTAAACGTAGCTGAAGCAATAACGAAGGTAATAAGTTCTGAGGCAGGGGCAGTTAATCCATTTATTGGAATGGTTCGTGAATTTACGAAAGGTAAACGAACCGTTTATTTAGAATACCAAGCATATAGAACGATGGTTTGGCAGAGAAAATGTTAGCGCAAATTGGCGACGAAATTAACCAAAAATGGGATAATGCGGACCGGTAATTATTCATCGAATTAGTAAGTTAGATACTTCAGATATTGCTGTTGTCATTGCAGGATCAACTCCACATCGTAAGGATACGATCGAAGCAAGTAGTTATGCTATGGAACGGTTGAAAGAAATTGTCCCTATTTGGAAGAAGGAGCATTAGGATAATGAAGAGGTTTGGATAGGTGTTCAAATACAGGAGAATACGAATGAAGTCTCTGTGATAGCGAAAGGGGAATTTCACTTGATTAAGGTGTTGATGGTTGCTGAAATAAAAGAAATAGTAAAAGATAAAATTTTACTGGGCGGAGCTGGGATGACTGTAAGGGAATTAAAGGAGAAATTGCAAGTAACATTAAGCGTGGAAGTATAGAGTCTGCACTCGTTGTAATTAACGAGGAATATGTGGATGAGCAGACATTGTTGAAAGAGGGCGATGTAGTAGCTATCATTCTCATCTGTTAGTGGGGGATAATCGAGCTGCTTGTCTGTATGAATAATAAAGCTGGATGACAATAAGTTATAACGGATTGAAGTGTGTAATAGGCTAGGAGAAGTACAGTCAATTACAGTTATTATGAGTTAAAAGGGCGGACTGCTTTTTCGTTGGCATTCCGCGTATTAATGAATAGTACATAAGTGAACAGGGCATTCTTCGCAATTAATGGCATTTTTAAGGTATTGTAAATTATGAATAGTAATGTATCCTTTGCAAATAGTTAGAATCCCTTTGCGCTTTAACTCGTTTAGTAAACGACTAACACTTTCTCTTGTTGTACCGCAGAAATTAGCTAGCTCTTGATTCGTAAGAGCTATGTTAATGAAGATAGCTTGTTCCTGCTTGAGCCCATAGCTATTTGATAATCTAATTAATGTTGAGTAGAGGGCACCACGCTTTCCAAACATGACTAAATCTCTGAATTTAGTTTGATCTCTCCGTAATGCGTTATTCATTAAATTGATAAAATCAATTGCCAGCTTACCGTCTTTTTGTAATTCTGTTTTTAGTCGTGAGGTAGTAAAAACAGCCGCTTTCGTATATTCTAGAGCCTTAGCATGTAATAAGAAGAAGTTACTTTCTAAACCTATATTTAATTCACCGATCACGTCTCCAGTAGAACATAAGCGTAAGGAAAGCTCTTTACCATCAGGAGAGGTTTTACCAACTTCGACTTTCCCCGATTGGATGATATATAGTTCTGTTGCTAGATCGGCTTCATGAAATACATAGTCTCCTGCTCGGAATTCTTGATAATAATCAGGATTATTTAGTAACTGTGTTAGCCTCTGAGAAAATCCATTTGCAGTACTCATATAAAGCTCCTCCAATCCATGAAGATCATCCGTTAAAAAATAGAAGCAGCAGTCATTAAACTGCTGCTTGAAGAAAATAATTATGTTACAAGAAAATAATAACAAGGATACCTACAATAAAGCAATAAAATGCAAAGTATTTCAGGTTTCCTTTGGCCATAATATTAATAAACCATTTTAAAGCAAAATACGAAGCGATGATTGAAGCAAGAAATGCTAATATGTTCGGAATCATTAATGCGCTAAACTCTGGGCTAGTAACTATTTTTGGTAACTTTAATACCGTTATCCCTAAGCTAACAGGAATGTATAGTAGAAACGAGAATCGTAATGCAGTCTCTTGTTTCATACCAACTAACATCGCTGCTACAATCGTAGCACCTGAACGACTAATCCCTGGAATGAGTGATACTGCTTGGGCAGCCCCTACAATTAATGCGTCCTTTACAGTTAGATCACCATCATTTTTCTTCCCTCTAAGGTTTCGAATAACCCATAATGCTGCTCCCGTAATTAACAATGTGTAGCCGACAACTACAGGGAAACTTAGTTTCTCACTAATATAATCCTCGAATAATAGTCCTAAAATTCCTGTAGGAATCGTAGCAATGATTAGAAATAAAATAAACTGAAAATCCGCCTTTGCTGTTTCTTCTTTTTTACTAAGATAACGCCAGCCATTTACAATTAGGCGAATAATATCTTTGCGGAAGATAACAAGAACAGCCAGTAATGAACCAAAATTAACAAGTATTTCAAAGGAAAGACCTTTGATTTCTATACCAAAAAGTTCTCGTAAAATGACTAAGTGCCCGCTTGATGAAATTGGAATTGGTTCTGTAAATCCTTGAAATAATCCTAGAATTACATATTTTATTAATGTCCCAAGTTCGGTTAGTGTTTCCATGAAATGTTCCTCCTCTTAATGTATTATTTATTTTTATCACTTATAGTCACCAACCCATAGGCTAATGAATAGGCTAGGTGGTGAGGAGGTAGATAAAAATGAATAATAATTATCAACATATATACGATGTGTGCAAAGATCATATGCATGCTTATGTGCTTATTGAATTAGCAGATGGTTCCAGTATTGATGGTATTATCACGGGACTAGATCAGGAATCAGTTTACATTGCAGTACCTTTAGAAGGTCATGAACAACAAAATATGATGTCTCAGCATCAGGCACCCTCCCATCAAAGACAATTCGGATATGGGTATCCTGGTTATGGGTATCCACCACCACGTTTCAGAAGATTAATTTTGCCATTAGCTGCGATTGCTGCATTAAGTATTCTGCCATGGTACTAAGACTACAAATGTTCGCATAGCAGCGAAATGTCTACACGTACTAATTCCTAGGATAGAACATAGTAAAACCCTTGCCCACTGTGCAGAGAAGGCAAGGGTTTATCCGGGCATACACAGGTTATTCCTCTCACTTACAGATTTACTATCGAAATATAAGATCAATTCACCTGTTTTCGTATTCCATCTACCGAATGGCAGCTATGCATAGTTGCTAAAGAACATGCTAATCACATTAATTTTCATGATTAGCTTCTGTTTGATCATCAGTTAACACACTATCACCCAATATGGTAATGGCTATAAACATAGTAACAGCAAGTACGATTGTACCCATGACGTCAAATTTATCGCCACCCATGCTTGATAAAACATAAGAAAGCACACTACTGATTAGAAGTGCCCAAACAATTGTTGCAATATAACGCATTTTATACACCTCAGCTTTTTGCAATTATCTCTACTTCATCTTTAATTAGTTTACCAAAACCGATAGGAAAAAAAAAGTATTTCTTTAGGTTATTGCTGCCATTGTTAATTAGGTATGCATCCCGCTTACTTTTATGTAAGAGGAACTACATAAATGTTTAGTTCCAATTGACGGTTCAAAGGGGGAGGAGAATTATTTATGACTTGTTTAGTTATAAATTGTAATCATTGGATAGGTTATCATATTGTCAATGATCTATTGGAAAAAGGTTGGGAAGTCGATGGATTAGTAAATGAGCAGCTAAATGATTCACTAAGCCTTTATTATGGAAGAAATAGTAATTTTTCGTTTTATCAAAGTGCAAATAAAAAACACTATGATACAAAGATTCATGTAGGTTCTATGAAAAGGGTAGAAGAAGTATCAGCAGATCTATCTGTAGTAATTCATTCAGTAGCTCCTGATCATTTACATGCGAATGATTTTTTTATTAAAGCTCCCTTACTTTTTGGTGAATGGATGCCTATGACTGAGAATGGAATGTATCGTAATCAACTCTTCATTCCGTTTAATTCAACATATTTCCTTACAGAGGCTGTCTATATTAAGGATTTCATGCATGCATTTATGGATTGGCTGGAAAAAGATAATAAAAAAGGTGAAAATAAAGAAAATAAGCAAATAAAACTTGAAAAATCAGCTTATCTTCGTGACAATATACCTATAGAAGAAAAATTAGATCATGTATTAGAGCATTATCATTTGAATAAGGAAATCTATTAGGTATGTTGGGTAATAAAAAATGCATATAGATTGGAGTGCCCACAATTGCAGAAGTTTGGATTGCTAGTAATTTTACTAATATTTGCAGTTATTATTGTAACTGGTTGTAGTTCCAATGTGGGTCAAGGGAAAATGCAAAATGTTGGAATGCTATTGGAAACTTCCATTAGTGACCAAGTATGGGCTGAAAAGGGATATCAAGGGTTAAATGAAATAGGTGAAACGTTTGATACCGATGTCTATTATAAAGAAAATATTAAAACAGAGGCAGAAGTAATTAAAGCAGTAGATGAGTTTGTACAGCATGGAGTAAATCTTGTTTTTGGACACAGTAGTATTTATGGGAAATACTTTACAGATATAGCAAAAAATTATCCTGACTTACATTTTGTTTATTTTAATGGTGGATATTTTTCTGATAATGTAACCAGTTTTAACTTTAATGCACATGCAATGGGTTTTTTTGCTGGTGTTTTGTCAGGGGCTATGACAGAGACAGATAAAGTAGGGATAGTTGCTGCTTACGAATGGCAACCAGAGATAGAAGGATTTTTTGAAGGTGTAAAATATCAAAATCCTCAAGCAGCTGTACAACTTGAATTTTTAAATGATTGGAACGATACGCAAACGGCAACGCAAATTTATCAAACGATGAAGCACGAAGGAACAGATGTGTTTTATCCAACGGGTGATGCTTATAGTGCTGAAATTATTGAGCGAGCAAAGCAGGACGGTAATTATGCAATTGGTTATGTGACCGATCAATCCGCAGTTGGTAGAAAAACGGTATTAACGAGTACGATTCAACATGTGGACAAGCTGTATCATTATGCTGCAGAACAATTTAATGATGGGGAGCTTGAAGGCGATATAAAAACATTCGACTTTCAAGATGATGCGATATCGTTAGCCCCATTTAGCTCAGATGTTCCAATTGCCATCCAGAAGCAACTGAAACAAATGGTTGATGCCTATACGGAAACAGGATTACTACCTCATGAGCAGTAATGTGACAACCATGAAGCTAACTTGCAAATTAGGGTAAAATACATTAAAATTAGTACCAAGTCATAATAATAGATAATAACATTATGTTTAAGGAGATGGAAATATGGATGTTGGTGTTTTAGGTACAGGTCACTATGTTCCAGAAAAGATCGTGACAAATAAAGATATGGAAAAAATAGTGGAGACAAATGACGAATGGATCCGCACAAGAACAGGAATTGAAGAGCGAAGAATTGCAGGAGATGATATAGATACGTCAGATATGGCCTATTATTCCGCAATAGACGCTCTAGAGAATGCAGACATGACACCAGAAGATATTGATTTAATATTAGTTGCTACCGTGACACCAGATACACCCTTCCCCTCTGTAGCATGTATAATTCAAGAAAGATTAGGAGCAACAAATGCTGCTGCTATGGATATAAGTGCTGCCTGTTCTGGATTTATGTATGGAATGGTTACAGCCAAACAATTTATCGATACAAATACGTACAAACATGTACTAGTAGTTGGGGTGGAAAAACTTTCGAAAGTAACAGACTGGAAAGATCGAAGTACTTGTGTGCTCTTTGGTGATGGTGCAGGTGCCGCAGTAATGGGACCTGTTTCGCAAGGAAGAGGTATTCTATCCTTTGAGCTAGGATCTAATGGTGCTGGTGGGAAGGAATTATATCAAGACAAAGATAGCGGCTATATCTTTATGAATGGTCGTGAAGTGTTTAAGTTTGCTGTTAGACAAATGCCAGAGTCCTCTGTAAATGTAATTAAAGCAGCAGGTCATAACGAAGAGGATGTTGATTACTTAATTCCACATCAAGCAAATATTCGTATTATGGATGCTGCTAGAGAAAGACTTGGTATATCCGAAGATAAGATGGCGAAAACAGTGAAGAAATATGGGAATAATTCCGCAGCATCCATCCCTATTGCTTTATCAGAATCAATTAAAGATGGTAAAATAAACGATGATGATTTGATCGTTTTAGTAGGCTTTGGTGGTGGATTAACGTGGGGAGCTTTGGCATTACGCTGGGGCAGATAAATGTATATGATGTAGGAGGTCAATCGTATGGAGCAAAGAAGAGTAGTTATAACTGGTGTAGGAGCTATTAGTCCTGTTGGTAATGATGTAAATACGATGTGGGAAAATCTTATTAACGGGAAATCAGGTATTGACTATGTTACAAGAGTAGATAAAGATCTTTATGCAGCAAAGGTAGCTGCAGAGGTTAAGGATTTTGAGCCAACAAAGTATATAGAAAAAAGAGATGTCCGTAAAATGGACTTATTTACACAATATGCAGTTGTAGCATCTAAAATGGCAGTCGAGGACGCAAACCTAACGATAGATGAAAGTAATGATAATCGGGTAGGTGTGTGGATTGGCTCCGGTATTGGTGGAATGCAGACATGGGAAGATCAGCATAAGAAGCTATTGGAAAAAGGTCCAAAACGGGTTAGTCCGTTCTTTGTGCCGATGATGATTCCGGATATGGCAGCTGGCCAAGTGTCGATTCAATTAGGTGCTAAAGGAATTAATTCCTGTACAGTAACTGCTTGTGCATCTGGCGCAAACTCTATTGGTGATGCTTTTAAGGCTATTCAGCGTGGCGATGCAGATTATATAATAACCGGTGGAACAGAAGCACCAATATCAAATATGGCTTTTGCTGGTTTTTCATCTGCCAAGGCTTTGTCTACAAACGAAGACCCAGAAAAGGCAAGCAGACCATTCGATAAAAATAGAGATGGGTTTATAATGGGTGAAGGTTCAGGTATATTGATTCTTGAAGACCTTGAAACGGCATTATCCCGTGGGGCACATATTTATGCTGAAATTGTTGGTTATGGCGCGACTGGTGATGCTTATCATATAACAGCACCTGCAGAAAGTGGAGAAGGTGCAGCCCGAGCAATGCAGCATGCATTGGATGATGCGTCGATTTCTGCTCAGGAAGTAGATTATATAAATGCTCATGGTACGGGTACAGATCTTAATGATAAATATGAAACAGCAGCAATTAAGGCTGTATTAAAGGAACATGCTGATAAAGTAGCAATTTCTTCAACAAAATCAATGACAGGACACTTACTTGGAGCTGCTGGAGGAATTGAGTCGGTTATTGCTGTAAAATCCATTGTAGATGGAATTATTCCACCGACAATTAACTATGAAACTCCAGATCCAGAATGCGATTTGGATTATGTCCCAAACGAAGCTAGAAAGCAGGATGTAAATGTTGTATTGAGCAACTCACTAGGTTTTGGTGGTCATAATGTTGCATTAGTATTTAAAAAATATGAATAGGCAATCAAAGTCGATCCGATTAAATGGGGGTCGGCTTTTTTATTGTCTAGGAAATTATAAAATTAGCCCATGTAGATAAATAGGCGCGTGCTGAGCGGCGTCTCCCGCAGAAACGAAGCGATCTTCACGAATCGCCCTAATCTAATTCATTCATCGGCTCGTAAGCGCACTGTGATTCCTTATCTCCGTTGACTCGCTCCAGTCACTACGTTTCTATTCGGACGCTTGCACTTTTATTCATAGAAGAACAACGACTGCCACTTCAAGCAATAAAAGTGAAACAATTATGGGGAAGTGGGGGATCGACTGCCAGTAAATGTCTGATTGGTTCAAAGTCCTTTAGGTCATACCCTTGTGGTACTACCATCCGTGGAGGATAAACAAAACCCCACGGATCGAAGTTTTACTTTATTTGTGACTTGTACATTTTTTTCATTTCTTTTATAAGACAAGCATATTCTATTAAAAAGTGGACAAGGTAGGCGAAAAGCAATGGGGTATGTGTTTATCTTTCTAATGGGTTTTGGTTTTTCGGTGATGGGAGGAGTAACGATAATTGCTTACATGAACTTTCTACCAGCTGGACTTTCATGGGGAGAATACTTCACGTTTATTGCTAGTAGAATGGAGTGTTATTTTCTTCCAATAGGAATTATTATCATGGCAATTGTGCTGGCTCGATTTCCAAATAATACTAATCGCGGATCTTAGGGGACTTTAAAAAACAATTATATTTGTATGGATTATTAGCAACGGAGCGTTATTAGCCAATGAAATGATTCATCACAATGGATCGGATTTACCTTAAAATATCCTCATTTAAAAATGGGTCACTTAGAATATTTTTCTAAATGATGGTCATAATGTATGTTAAGTTCAGTTAATAAAGTGAGGGTTGTTTTATGTTATATATGCATGATGTATGGGTGAATTGGTTTGAAGGAGAAGAGAACGGTTATAATGTTTGTTATTTTCAAGAATGGCGTAAAGAAGATGGCATCGAGTTGCTAGATCAAGTGCCACTGCTATACATAACAAAGGATTTGTATAACTATATTGAAAATGACATGCATGATTTGCCAAAAGCCTTGCTAGATGCAATTTACAAACGCGCATATATGAGAAAAGGACAGGAGCGAACTGTATTAGATTATGCTTGTATTGTAACAGATGGAAACGATATTGTAGCTTTTGATACGATTAGTTATAAAATTCCTGTTCGTAAAAGTAGACTAATTCCGAGACAGGAGCAATTGGTGTATGACATGATAAAAAACACCAAACCTCAATCATTTAAGTTTGATAATAAATTTTATCAAAAGGAGTACCATATGCTTTCCATGCCACCTGAGCTTGTCTTTGGATTAACTAGAAGAGAGAGACAGTTGAAGCAATTATTAATGATGGGTTTAGACCAATTACGTACGGCGAATAATTTAGAGGAATTACGATATTGGTTGACGGAATGGGATCCCAAGAACTACCCTTATATCCGCTTCATGGATGAAGAGAAGGTTTGGACAGCTTTATATAATGGAGTTAGGGAAGGTTGGAGCTCTAGGCATGAGGACTTGTGTGGAAAGCTGATAAAAGGGCAACCATTTTTAGAGAAAATGTGGGAAATAGAAAACGGTCAAGAACAGAATACATCCAAACAGCAGTAATTCTTATGGGAGGATAGGCTGCCTACCTATTTTAAATAGGAGAGGGCGAGGCAAAAAGAAATTTAATAAAGGCTCCGAATTATAACCGTGTATATAAAGCTATATCTGGTTCATAGTTTGGAGCCTTTATTGTTCATTTTTTGAAGTGGAAGATGAAAGCGTAAAATGTTGTTCCCATATATAACTGGCAGTAAGAGTAAGCCCCGCTCCAAGCAATCTGTGAAACCACTATTAGTAAGTGTGTGAATCGACTGCCAGTAAATGTCCGATTGGTTCAAAGGCCTTTGAGCCATACCCTTGTGGTACGAACAGTCCGTGAGGGAAACCACCTACGGATGGAAGCTTCACTTTATTTGCAGTCTTTACGTTTTGTATAGCATTATTTTTTCTTTTTTACTCTTCCTAAACCTATTGCTTTCTTTGCTTTCACTACTGTACGATTCGCGGTGATGGATGCTTTTTCAGCCCCATTGTCTAAAATCTGATCTAGCTCATCTGAGTTAATTAAAGCATTATATTTATCCTGAATTGGTTTTAGTACTTCAATGACAGCGTCGGCAGTACCTTGTTTGAATTCACCATATCCCTTTCCTTCATATTTAGCTTCCAATTCTTGGATGGATTCTCCTGAACAAATGGAATGTATGGTAAGAAGGTTTGATACACCTGCCTTGTTCTCTTTATCATATTTAACAACACCATCAGAATCCGTGACGGCACTTTTAATTTTCTTCTCAATTTTATTTGGTTCATCAAGCATGGAAATAAAACCTTTTTCATTGGAATCGGATTTACTCATTTTTTTCAAAGGATCTTGTAATGACATAATTCTCGCACCGACTTTAGGAATGCTTACTTCAGGTATTGTAAAAATATCATTATATCGATTATTGAAACGATGGGCTAGATCTCTGGTTAATTCTAAGTGTTGTTTTTGATCATCGCCAACAGGAACAATATCTGTATTGTATAGTAAAATGTCAGCAGCCATTAGCGAAGGGTACGTTAATAAACCAGAGGATACAGCTTCTTTTCCTTTTGATTTATCTTTGAATTGCGTCATACGCTCTAATTCACCCATATAGCTAATGGATTGTAAGATCCAACCTAGCTGTGTATGTGCGGGCACTTCAGACTGAATAAATAGGGTTGACTTGTCAGGATCAATCCCAGATGCAAGGTATAATGCTGCAAGTGAGCGAATATTATTTCTTAATTTTAAGCGGTCTTGAGGAACTGTAATAGCATGTTCATCTACAATACAAAAGTAGCAGTCATGATCGTCTTGTAGTTTTGTAAAATGTTTTAAAGCTCCTAAATAATTTCCTAACGTTAGTGTACCACTT
Source organism: uncultured Virgibacillus sp. (assembly GCF_947495635.1). Lineage (NCBI taxonomy): Bacteria > Bacillati > Bacillota > Bacilli > Caryophanales > Bacillaceae > Virgibacillus > uncultured Virgibacillus sp. The sequence continues at coordinate 13,286 of NZ_CANMAB010000063.1, forward strand.
GGTTGAATACCAGAGAATATTGTTTGCATAATAATTCTTCACTCCATTTCAATTTTGGGCCATATAAAAAGGTCCAATTATCCCTAAAAATAGGGACGATTGAACCGCGGTGCCACCCTTATTATCTTACATTATTAATGTAAGATCACTTTCAACATATAAGCTCTAAAGCCCATTTCCAATCATCCATAGCGCTTGTTTCCACCAACCACAAGCTCTCTGTTACACGGTGTTTTAGGATAATGCTCCAATGAAACAAACGAAAAACCCCATAATTTTTGCTAGCGGGACATTGTACTATATCTTTATCATCGCTTTAACTTATTAATTTACATTATTATATATGATAAGACATGGTAAAATCAAGTTACACTAGCTCTGCTTTACTAGCAAACTAAGCGTGATATTATATATATTTTTTAGTGTTTTAGCATTCGTGTATCCTCAGCATAAAAGTGCAATTACTCTAAGATGCCGAGAAATGAAAGAAACGCATGGAAAGGGGTTCAATTATGAAAGTACTAATCGTAGGTTCAGGGGCGATGGGAAGTTTATTTGCAGGCAAGTTAAAGCAACATGGTGTAGATATCACATTATTAAATAGGCCAAATAGCCATATAAAGGCAATACAAAAGACTGGGTTACAGATTGTCGAACAAGACGGAAATCTTGCTACAATTGATCTTATGGTAAAAACAAATGCTGCTGATTTAAACAATGATTATGACCTTATCCTTTTATTTGTTAAAGCATTTGCTACAGAATCTGTATTATCAAACGTTTTACCATTCCTTTCACGTACTACACCAATTCTCACGTTGCAAAATGGTGTTGGAAATATGGAAAAGATACAAAAGCTAAGTCCGTCACGTAACGTAGTTGTAGGTGGAACTAGTACCGGCGCTGGAATAGTAAAACCTGGTGTAGTGGAGCAACGTGCTTGGGGGAGTACATTTATCGGATCTACCGTACCAGAAAAGCACAAGCAATTACTTGAACAAATTGCCTCTCTCTTCTCTGCAGGAGGAATCAAGACACATGTATCTGAGAATGTTCAATCTGTCATTTGGAGTAAATTAATCGTTAATGTAGCCTATAATGGATTAACAGCCGTTACACGATTAACAAATGGGGAGGCAATACGGACAGATGAGGGGAAGGAACTAGTTGCAAAGCTGGTAACTGAGGCTGTGCAAATTGCAGAACGAAAAGGGATTCTGTTATTGTATGATGATCCAATAAATGAATGTATCCGTTTAGGAATAGAAGAGATCGGCAAAAATACATCATCTATGTTAACAGATGTTCTAAACAAAAGAAAAACGGAAGTTGAAGTAATTAATGGAGCAATTGTTAAGGAGGGAAAGAAACACAACATGGCTACTCCATACAATGAAATGATTCTGAAACTAGTTTATATGATTGAAAACAGCTATGAACAACGCTTATAAGAACCTTATTTTAGTCGAAAGATAAAGCGGGCAGGGCATAACTAAATGGTTTCTAAAGACGAACAACATACTATACTATCTCCGGACATTTACGTAGATCTCTGGGGGAAATCATTGGTGAGTCTTACAAGTGCATCAGCACGAGAAGGCTCACCAGCTGTTTATTATCTGGCTAAAACACTTTTGTCCCAATCACCAATATGTCTATGATTCTATTGTTGTTAATGGAGGCTCCTGGTCAAGGATTTCTCTAATTTCATTATTTTCATTCATAATAGCCACAAGCGGGCGATGTGCAGCCAGTTCTTCGTTTGAGATTAGTGCATAGGAGACAATAATAACAACATCTTCCTTCTGTACGAGTCTAGCTGCTGCTCCGTTTAGACAGACAACTCTTGATCCTCTTTCACCAGGTATAACATATGTTTCAAGTCGTGCCCCGTTATTATTATTGACAATTTGTACCTTTTCATGTGGAAGGATATTTACTTTATCCAAAATATCTTGATCAATAGTCACACTGCCAACATAATTTAAATTTGCCTCTGTTACCCGGGCTCTATGAATTTTACTTTTCATCATAGTACGAAACATATGATTTCCTCCTAGTTATAGCGGTTAATAATTTTTCCATTCGGATGTAAAATTAAATTATCGATTAATCTAGCTTCATCAAAGTAAACTGCCGCTGCAAGAATTACCTGCTGATTAATGGTGGAAACAGGTTTTAATGCGGGATAACTTAATAATTCAATATAGTCAATCTTTCCTGAAATATGTTTTTCCACTGTTTGAGTTACTTCTTTTATAATAAGGGCTGGATTTCCTTCACCTTTAAGAAGAAGCTGTTGACCAGCTAGTAACCCTTTATATATCCATACAGCTTCTCTTCTCTCATGTTCTTTTAAATTTACATTACGACTGCTCTTAGCTAAGCCGTCTTTTTCTCGAACCGTAGGTAATCCAACTAACTCCATTGGAAAATTTAAGTCTTGAATTAATGCATCAACTACAGCAACTTGCTGTGCATCCTTCAATCCAAAATAAACCTTAGTTGGACGAATAATGTGGAACAGCTTTGTTAACACGGTTAATACGCCATCGAAATGTCCAGGGCGAGAATGACCGCATAATACATTTACTCTCTCCCTGATACTCATATGAATGAGCATCGCATGTGGATACATTTCTTTTACAGTTGGTATAAATAAGACATCAACACCAGTTTTTTCAGCAAGTAATGTATCAGATTGTTCATCTCTAGGGTATTTTTCAAAATCTTCATTTGGGCCAAACTGTAGCGGATTGACAAATATACTAGCTACAACAATTGCGTTCTCCTTTTTTGCTTCCTTCATGAGTTGTAAATGTCCTTCGTGTAAAAAACCCATTGTAGCAACGAATCCAATTTGTTTATGTTGTAAATGGTATTTTTGAATAATCTCACTCATTGTATTTACGGAACGTATGACTTGCATATAAATATCTCCTTACTCACTAATAGGCAAATAATCTTTATCTTTAATATGGAAGGATTGTTCATCAGCCGGGAAGGATACCTGTTTTACTTCTGAAATGTAAGATTTCAGTGCATTTATTCCTTCTGTATTAAAGTCAGTATAGGGCTTCACAAATTTTGGCAGACGCTCAATACCATATTTCATAATATCATGGTAAACAAGAACTTGACCATCACATTCTGGACCTGCACCTATGCCGATGGTTGGAATATCTACTGTAGCTGTTATTATTTCTGCTAGCTCCCTTGGAACGCATTCTAAAACAAGAGCAACTGCACCGTGTTCAGCTACTTGTTTTGCATCTTCCAGCAGCTGTTTGGCAGCAGCTTTATCCTTACCTTGTACTTTAAATCCGCCTAACACATTTACGGATTGGGGAGTTAAGCCTAAATGGGCGGTGACTGGTATACCAGATTCTGTTAATCGTTCCATGAAATGAAGTATTTCTAGAGAAGCACCCTCAATTTTAAGGCTTTGCGCATTAGTTTCTTGAAAAAGCTTTGTGGCATTACGTAGCGAATCTTCTAAAGATATATGATACGACATAAATGGCATGTCAACAACAGTAAATGTATTCGGTGCACCGCGCTTGACTGCTTTAGCATGGTGGATCATATCATTGACCTTCACCTCAACAGTTGATGAATAACCTAGTACAACCATACCTAACGAATCACCGACGAGTATGGTATCAATACCAGCCTGTTCTGCCTGTTTTGCCGATGGGTAATCATAGGAAGTGACCATTGTAATTTTGTCTTGATTCGCTTTCATTTTTTTGAAATCTAGTACACTTAGCATTAAATATTTCCCCCTTTTCAGACAAGTTTAGTATGTATATTCATATGTAGAATTTGACTCTCAATTGCAATGAAGTTAATTATACAATAAACAGGGAAAAGAATAAATCAAGTGGATTTTTTTCTGCAGAATCTAGTTTTTTTCGTTCAAAATTGACAAATTTTCCTTTATACTAGATTCATATTACATAGTTGGGGATTGATAGCTTATGAAGAAAAATAAAAACATCATCATCGCTTTTCTTGGGATTTTATTACTAAGTATTCCAGTAATTGTGAGTGGAGAGGAAGCACAAAAAGTGACTGCTCATCAGGAGAGGCAAATTAATATTAAACCATTAAAAGCGAATAAAACATTGAAGCGATTTGTACATACTTCAGGCTATGATTTTGAATATCCCGACGCGGTACGTGGGATATATGTTACTGGAAATTCAGCTGGAGGCAGTCGTTTCGATTCCCTTGTGGAGCTAGTGGATCGTACGGATTTAAATACAATGGTTATTGATGTGAAAGAGGATAATGGAAATTTAACTTTTACCCCGGAAAAAGGATCTCCATATGAGGAAATTGCGAAGGATTACATTGATAATCCCAAAAAAATGATGAAGGTTCTTGAAGAAAAAGGGATTTATCCGATTGCTAGAGTTGTTGTATTTAAAGATTCCGTATTAGCAAAAAAACGCCCAGATTTATCTTTTACTAAAAATGGTAAAGTATGGGTCAATGGTAAAGGTGAGGCATTTGTTAGTCCTTTCCAAAAAGAAGTATGGGAGTACAATGTAGAAATTGGAAAAATGGCAGCATCAATGGGTTTCCAAGAAATCCAATTTGATTATGTTCGTTTTCCAGAAGGTTTTGAACATCGAGATAAAGAACTGGAGTATTCATTAGGAGATTATGAAGATCTTGACATGAATAATATTAAAAAACGTGTAAAGGCAGTAACGGATTTTGTTCACTATGCAAAAGAAGAGCTCAATAATTACGATGTGGATGTATCTGTAGACATATTTGGTTATGCAGCAACTATTGAGGAAACGCCGGGAATTGGACAAAACTTCTCGAAAATCGCGGAGAATGTGGATATAATTTCTTCCATGATCTATCCTAGTCACTGGTCTTCTTATTTTGGAATAGAAAAGCCTGATACAGAGCCGTATAAATTAGTAAATGAGTATGCGAAAGTGGAAAATAAAGTTTTAGGGAAATTAGACGATGCTCCTATTTCTAGACCGTGGATACAGGATTTTGAGGCTCCTTGGTTATATAGTGGTGCTACAAAGCAATATGGAAAAGCAGAAGTAGAGGCACAAATCAAAGCATTGTATGAAAATGGTATCAATGAGTTTCTGCTGTGGAATGCTGGTAATTCCTATACAGAAAACGTAGATTATAAATTAGGTAAATAACAAAAGTGAAACAGAAGCTGAGACAAAAGAATGAAGAAACAATAAAAAAAGAACGATAAAATAATTATCGTTCTTTTTTTGATCAGAATCATTCATTTAGCACCTGAAACAAGCGAGACTCCGGCGGGAACAGCACGCGTCCGAAGATCCTCCTATTGATAACATGATTATTCGTATTTTGAGTAAAGAAGTTGTGTTTTGTCCCAGCCTCTGTTTTTTACATGATTTAGTGTAGAATGGGCAAGCTATAATAACACAAAATTATGAAACGATTTAACAAATCATTACATTTTCGTTATACTTAATACGACTACTAAAAAATAAGGAGTAGATCAATGAACTGGTATGAAAAGTTGAACAAGTATTTTCCTGTAGAAGAGATGAAATCAAGAGAACACATGGAAATGCTCTTAGAGGAAAAAGGAGATGTCTATTATAAAGACGAAAGTAATCAGCATGTTTTAATGTACGCTGAATTCGATACGTTTTTATTCATCGATTATCTATGGGTATCCGCAAAAACAAGAGGACAAGGGATTGGTCATTCCTTAATCGAAAAATTAAAGGCCAAGAATAAACCAATTATTCTGGAAGTAGAACCTGTAGATTATGAAGATTCAGATACAGAAAAAAGACTCCATTTTTACCACAGGGAAGGGTTTACCCATGCCCAATCTATCGGCTATAGTCGCCGTTCATTAGCCACTAATGAAGCTACCCCTATGGAAATACTTTATTGGTCACCTAATGATGATTCCGAAGACTTTATTTATGAACAGATGAAAAAAATGTATGAAGATATTCATACGTATAAAGATGAAGAAATTTACGGTCAGTCTTATCAGCCTGTGGATGAAGTGTTGACGTATGATGAAAATCGTTCTTCTGGAAATATTATGGAGAATTTAAAAACAACAGAGAAAGCCTAAGTAAAACCCTCCCTGATTATTCAACAATAAGCAGGGAGGGTTTTACTTAGGCTAAAATATAGTCCGTCCGAATTAATACGAAACACAGGTTTTTATTTTATAGATTAATGAGTGAGAGTGTTTATTTCTGTATCATTTGAACTAAGTTGATTTATGTTTCGCATTCCCCATAGATAGATTATTTAAACGATCAGCTAGACCTAAGTTATAACCAATCGATTCGTCATTTTCAGAAATAAGCGATTCCTTTAATTCATATGCATTTGATCCATGTTCCGTGAAGTCTAATCCGGCTAATTCTTCTTCCTCAGAAACTCGGATAGATGAGAATTGTTTCACAATGAATAAGAATGCTCCTAATGTTATCATTGTCCATGCGATAACTGCTATAACTCCTATCGTTTGAATCCAAAATTGCGTTGTTCCATAACCATAGAACAAACCAGTCGACGTTGAAAATAAACCGATAGCTAATGTACCCCAAATTCCACAAAGACCATGTACAGTAATAGCGCCAACGGGATCATCAATACGTAGTTTGGCATCTAACCAGTGAATCCCTTCTACAAGTATGATGCCAGAAATAAGGCCAACTATTATTGATCCACCAAGTGAAATCTCTGCACATCCAGCGGTAATGCCGACTAAACCACCTAGTACACCGTTTAGGGACAATGAGGCATCGATACGCTTAAAGCGTAATTTTGTATATACGGCAGTCGATACAAGTGCTGCCGAAGTTGATAGCAACGTAGTGCCTATAACCATAGGTACAAGCGAAGGGTCGGCAGTAAGTGTACTACCTCCATTAAAACCAAACCAACCAAGCCAAAGGATAAAGACACCGAGTGCGCCGATAGGAATGTTATGTCCTTGAATAACATTTACTCTTTTCCCTGAGTATTTTCCAATACGTGGGCCTAAGTGCAATACAGCGGTGAGAGCACCTACTGCGCCGGTTACATGTACTACTGTCGATCCTGCAAAATCACTGAATCCTAAATCGGTAAGCCAGCCATCACCTTGCCAAACCCAGTGACCGACAACAGGATAGACAAATGCAGTCATCGCTATCACGATAAGAACATAACTGCTTAGTTTCATTCGTTCAGCAACAGCACCAGAAATAATCGTGGCACAGGTAGCTATGAACATTGCTTGAAATACGAAGAAGCCAACGTCTTCAACGTCATGTAATAAGAAACTATCTGTGCCTATGAATGAACCTCCAGAAGTACCAAACATAATACCAAAGCCGACAATAAAAAAGAGAATGGTCGAAATGCTAATTGTCAAGAAGTTTTTCATAAGAATATTGAGGGAATTTTTTGCTCTAGTAAAACCTGACTCCACCATCGCAAACCCTGCATGCATAAAGAATACTAGGAACGCACCAAGCATAATCCAAACCAAGTTAATGGATAACTCAAGAGAGGTAGTAGTTGGTGCAGCATATACAGGAGATGCAATGAGGGAAATAACGAAAAACAAGAATAAACTTTTTCTAAACATGCTTCATCCTCCTTTTAAATTACATAACAGCTTCTTTCCCTCTTTCTCCTGTTCTAATCCGGATCGTTTCTTCAACAGGCGAAACAAAGATCTTTCCGTCTCCAATATTACCAGTGCTACAATTTTTGATAATAATAGTAAGTATTTCATCTAATCGTTGTTCTTCTACAACCGTCTCCACTTTAATTTTAGCTAGTAGTTGTAGTTGAAAGGTTGTACCTCGGAATACTCCCTTTTGTCCTTTCTGCTTACCTGTTCCAGCAGCCTCTGTAACTGTTAAGCCTCCAATACCTGCTGCAGATAATGCTTTACGAAGTAATTGAAACTTTTCTGGACGGATAATTGCCTCAATTTTTTTCAATGCACTCACTCCTTTCGTGTAAGAAAACCTTACATTATAAGTTATGTAAATTATCATAATAGGTATACTAATTAAAATCAAGTAATTTTATATAATTATTTAGAAAATTACGAAACGAGCATTTGCAATTGGTTTTTAAGAAATTTTTTCAAATAAGATGTTTAATTAAAAATGATTAAGGGTAACTTACAAGTGAATGATTAAATTACATTTCGTAAACATCTAAAAAAAGCTCAATTTTTTCTTGAATATCCTCTACCTTTCGCTTGACAATTGTAGTATAATTTACATATAGGGTTATTTAAACTTATTTTAATTTGATAAGTGTTAAATGTTTATGGAATGACTAAACCCATTTTAGAATGAGGAGTGAAGTTTTAATGGTTACACTTTATACCTCACCAAGTTGTACATCTTGCAGAAAAGCAAAAGCATGGTTGGAAGAACATGATATCCCGTTCACGGAGCGTAATATATTTTCCGAACCACTAACACTGGATGAAATAAAGGAAATTTTACGTATGACGGAAGATGGCACTGATGAGATCATTTCAACTCGATCAAAGGTTTTTCAAAAATTGGATGTCAATATTGATCAATTACCAATGAAGGATCTTTTTAATTTAATTCAACAAAATCCGGGTCTTTTACGTAGACCGATTATTTTGGATGAAAAGCGTCTGCAAGTTGGATATAATGAAGATGAGATTCGCCGCTTCTTACCAAGAACGGTTCGTACTTTTCAGTTACGTGAGGCGCAACGAATGGTTAATTAACCAATTTAACATATTAAAAAACGCAGATCATTAATTACGATCTGCGTTTTTTTATCGCTATCTTGTAATCCTGCAAAGTAGACAGGTTAATTGTTACGGTTTCGTCACAAAAACGAGGATGACAAAACTTTAAATATAGGTTAAAATATGTTACTAATTATATAGGCATATATGTTTCCAATATGTTTGCTACTATCATACAATAAGTATAGAAAACCTTTTATTTCATTTACAAACATTTTGTTTGTAGGAAGTTTGGCATCACTCACATGTTGGAAGCATGAGCTGATCGTAAAGATTAGAAATCAAGGCATTAGGGTAAATCTACAATATTAAGTTATTTGGTGAAGCTGTTCTTCCACCTACCTAAAAAAGAAGGGGGAGAAATGAAAATGGAAATTGAAAGAATTAACGAGAATACAGTGAAATTTTACATTTCATATATTGATATTGAGGATCGCGGATTTGAGAGAGAAGAAATCTGGTATAATCGTGAAAGAAGTGAACAGCTTTTTTGGCAAATGATGGATGAAGTCAATTATAAAGAGGACTTTAATGTTGACGGTCCGTTATGGATACAGGTACAGGCTTTGGAAAAAGGATTGGAAATTATTGTAACTAAAGCTCAAATTTCTAAAAATGGAGACAATATTGAGCTTCAGACAGAAGATGGTAATACAGTTGATTTTCCAGTCGATAAAAAAATCGAAAATATGTTAGAAGATAAATTTGGTAAGCATGAAGAACCATTAGATGAAGAAGATGATGATAAGCTATGGATCATTGCTGATTTTGTCGACTTTGAAGATGTAATACAGCTAAGCCATTATCTTGATGACCTACAGGAAGGTACGATGGAAACACTTTACCATTATAACAATAAGTATTATCTATATATGGAGTTTTCTGAGGAAGAGCTTGATGAAAAACAGCAAGAAGATATTATTAGTAAAGTTTTTGAGTTTGCAGATGATTCAGATATTACCATACATGTACTTGAGGAATACGGGAAGAAAATCTTTGAAGAAGATACGTTTAATAAAGTTCGATCCCATTTCCCTGTACAAGTATAGACACTCCTTGAAAAGGAGTGCTTTTTTTATAAGTTAAGAAAGTATAAAATCAGTGCAATGACTGCGTTAAGCCAAGTAGTTATTTTGAAATGTTAGATGTATATTG
>NZ_CANMAB010000064.1:0-22581 GCF_947495635.1 uncultured Virgibacillus sp.
CATAATAGCTACTAGAGGAAGCGTAAATCTGAGCATGTAGTGATAAGGACTGAGCGAATTTTGCTCAGTTTTTCTTATAAAGAAGAAATTAGCTACAAGCCAATCTAAATGAGATCTTAAATACATAGCTCTAGTCAATCGTGGAAAGCGAAGTATATTTCCGGAGTCACTTCGTTGCACGAATCATTTTTTCTAGTTTTGTTTAATTAAAGCACATTTGTTTCATACATGTATTAGTTGCTTTTATAAAGTAATCTAAGGGGAATGCAAGGACCCATCTTTTATATGTAGGATTCGATCTCCCAGGATGTCGGCTTCCTGTTTATCATGTGTAACTAAAATAACAGGTATTTTCCAATAATCATGAAGACGTTTTAATTCATTTTGGCAATCCGCACGCGTTTTCTCGTCTAAAGCGGAAAATGGCTCATCTAATAACAGAGCTTCCGGCTTGGTAGCAAGTGCTCTAACTAATGCTACACGTTGTTTTTCCCCTCCTGATATTTGTTGTGGATATTGGTGGAGTAATGGGCGTATCCGAGTTATATCTATTAATTGTTCAACAAGTAATGGATCTTTCATCCCATAACGAATGTTCTTTTCAACTGACATATGGGGAAACAATGCATAGTCCTGAAATAAATAGCCGATTCTACGTTTATGAATAGGAACGGGCTTTTGCTGCTTATTCTGATATAAAGTTCGCTCTCCAAGGCTGATTTTGCCTTTATCGGGATGAGTTAGCCCAGCTATGCAATTTAAGATCGTTGTTTTACCTGCCCCTGAGGGTCCGAATAGGACAACGATTTCATTATGAATATCGAATGCCGTATTTAATATAAAATGATTTCGTCTTTTTTCGATCGTAACGGAAAGCATCGAACAATTCGCTCCTTTATCAAAAATCAAGCTATAAACGCGACAAATCTATTATTCTAACGTTCTTATTGTCACATTCGTTTATAGACTAGGTCTGGATGTATCTTATTCTTTGGTAAGCTTCAATATATTTCTACCACTCCACCAATTAAGCCAAAGGATTGCAGTAAAGCCGACAATAACAATACCTATAACCCAAAATAGAGCAGTTTGCATATTTCCGGATTCTACAGCAAAGTAAATGGTTAAAGGAATGGTGTTTGTTTGATTAGGTATATAACCAGCGACCATTAAAGTAGCCCCAAATTCCCCAAGAGCCCTTGCAAAGGAAAGCACAAAACCTCCCACCAAACCTGGCCATGCTAAGGGGAAGGAAATTGTCCAAAATACTTTCCATTTAGATGCTCCCATTGTAAGTGCTGCGTGTTCAAGATTTTTCTCATATTTTAGAAATGCAGCAGCAGCACTTTGGTACATCAAGGGAAATGATACAACCACAGCAGCTATTACTGCACCAACCCAAGTAAAGACAATCTGATAATCAAACCACTGGAGTAAAAGACGACCAATTGGGCCGTTTTTACCGAAGATGAATAGAAGCCCAAAACCAACTACAGTCGGCGGAAGAACAAGTGGGAGTAGAAACAATGCTTCTAATAGCCGTTTTCCTGGAAATTGATTTCGCGAAATTAATCGCGCACAACTTACACCAAGCAAAAATACTATACAAGTTGCGATGCCAGCAATTTTAATTGATAAAATTAATGGTGTATAATCCATATCTACTTCAACCTTTGCACATTAATGGATGTTACGGAAGCCATAGGACTTGAAAATAGCCGCAGCCTTATCTTGTTTCAAGAAATGGATAAAGGTCTCTGCATCATGACGGTTTGTACTATATGAAGTAACGCCAGCAGGGTACACAATAGCTGGATATAGCGTCTCATCGACTTCTGTTATTATTCGTATATCATTTGAAATAGCAGCATCAGATGCATAGACAAAACCAAGCTCTGTATTACCTGATTCTACATAAGTAAGTGCTTGACGTACATCTTTTGCATACACAAATTGCTCCTCTAACGACTGCCAAACACCACTATTTTGCAATGCTGTTTTGGCATAAATACCAGCAGGCACACTCTCAGGATTTCCGATTGCAATTTGATCAATTTGCATGTCGGAAAGCTGCTGAAGAGAAGCTATTGACTGTGAAGATTGCTTATTACCAATTAACACTAAATGATTACCGATAACGTCTGTACGTGTATCTTCAGCAATTAATTTCTCTTCTGTAAGCGTATCCATCCATTGTTGATTTGCAGATAAAAATATGTCGACAGGAGCCCCTTGCTGAATTTGTCTCGATAGTTGTCCAGAGCCTCCGTAATTGACGGTTATATTAATGTTAGGATATTCCTCTTCAAAAGCTGTAATAACCTCTGGTAAAGCATCAGCTAAGCTTGCAGCGGCAGAAACTAAGAGTTTATTAGCTTCTGTAGATTTTTGAAATGGTTCCTCTTGATTAAAGAGGGAACAACCTGTTAGCGTAATACAACTAAAGAATAACAGAACGAGGTATTTCATTTAAAAACTCCTTGTCATAAGTTGTGCTCGACTATTTTGTTCGGCGTTTTGGATATACAGATATAATCATAATTAGCAATACAAGGGAATAAACACAAAAAAACCATAAATAATGATCACTAATTGGGGTAGTTAATGCTATTAACGCGTAAAGAAAAAACGGTACCGTCGTAGTAAAGGCAGTCATTTTCCAAATGATCGAGAATTTTAGTTTTCTACCCATTATTTTCGCTAAGTTAGTACCAATATACGCTATAGCAGAAAGTAATATAAAAACGATAATAGCCATTGGCAAATAATAAAAAATGAAAAAGTAAATAATCAAAAAGATAAAGCTAAGATCAGCGCTATGGCTACTAGAATTTGTGATTCGATCAATCAGAGACGGAATAGATATAAGCAGTAATAGAATAAACATGTAAATAATCGTAATGTCCATGCCTATACGATTAAGCTGAAAGATTGCTTTCTTTCTAGGTAATTTGATACTATGTAAAAACGCATTTAGAAAAATCAATATAAGTCATCCTTACATGTTAGTTTCATTTACTATTATAAAGGAAACGAAGGACAATTTCTTATTAAGTAGTTGAAAAAAGGATGACATTTATCATAAAAAAGAAAGAAAGCGAGATAATATAACAATTACTTACAATTCTTGTAGAAATATGTACTCCTTTATGGCTTCATTCCGTAATTTATTACCCGGGAAATAATTTTTTCTACGCTTTTCGACAACCATTTGCAACGAAAACATGTTATCATATTATAATGACGTAGTTACAACCAAAGTAAGATGGGGTGCAAAATGAATCATTCAAAACAACTAACTGACGGGGCGCTATTAACACTAATATTCATGGGATTATTGCTAGTGAGCCTGTTTGTCCCAATTATACCGATAGTATCCATATTTTTATTGCCAATTCCATTTATTATTTATAGTTCAAGGTATGATTGGAAGCCAGCCCTAATCATGTTTGCCTTTTCTATTGTAATGACGATCTTATTTACAACGGTCTATACGTTACCAATGACAGTTCTAATGGGGTTAGGCGGGATTATGATTGGTAGCTCTATTTATCGAAAGCTCTCTGCTTATGAGACATGGGCAAGGGGGACTTTTGGGTTTATCATCGGATTATTATTTGCATTTGTTTTTACACAATTTGTATTTCAGATAAATGTAATAGATACAATGGAGCAAATATTTAACGAATCTATGGAGATGTCAACAGGTGTGATCGAACAATTCACTGCTGAAGCGCAGTTGGAAGAAATTGATGAGATCATGCAACAAACGATCCATGCGTTTGTAACTCTGTTTCCATTTTTCTTAGCTACAATTGCTATTTTAATGGCATTTCTCAGTCAATGGTTCAGTTATAAATTTCTAAATCGAATAGAACGGAAAGACTTGCGGTTTCCACCATTTCGTGAATTGCGATTTCCGAATTCAATCATCTTTGTATATGTAATTGCTTTGTTATTTGCATTTATTTTTACGGACCCGGAAAGCTTGCAATATATGGCGACCCAAAACTTATTACTTTTAACACAAATGCTCGTTACGATTCAAGGTTTTTCATTTCTGTTTTTCTATGCTAACTATAAGAAGATAACAAAAGCATTTCCAATAATTTGTGTGGTGATCGGAGTGCTTTTCCCTATGATGTTATTTATTATTCGCTTTATAGGAATATTTGATTTAGGGTTTGGGTTAAGAGATAAGTTAGCAGAGAAGGATTAGCAGATCTATGAAAATAAAGGTAATGCACAGTAGGAGCTGAATGTGATGTCAGATAAACAAAAGAAGCCAACACTGAGAAATCATGTATGGGTCATTTATGTGCTGTCTATAATTCTGCTTAGTGTTATCTGGTATTTCCAGTGGGTAGTAGGACTAATCATGACTGTGCTTTTAGCTGTTTCGCTTTATTATAGTATCCGTTCTGAGCAAACGCTTCAAGATGAAGCGGAGCAATATATAACAACATTATCTCACCGAATTAAAAAAGTGGGAGAAGAAGCATTATTGGAAATGCCGTTTGGTATTATTTTGTTTAGTGAGGATTATAAAATTGAATGGGCAAATCCATATATGAATCAATTTGATGATGACAGTTTAGTTGGGAATTCTCTGCATTCGTTATCAGAGGATTTAATACCAAAAATTAAAGAAAATAAGGATGAAATTTGGTTTGAATTACAGGGTTATGTATTTCAGACAACAGTAAAGAAGGAAGAGAGACTTCTTTATTTATTTGATCGAACGGAGCAATCAGAATTACAAAACCTCTACCGTAATGAACAAACCGTTATATTATTTATTTTCCTTGATAATTATGAGGAAATTACCCAGAACATGGATGATACAAATAAAAGCCATTTGAATTCACAAGTTACCTCTGTTTTAAACAAATGGTCAAAACATCATGGACTATATTTGAAGCGAACATCTCAAGAGCGCTTTATCGCTGTTGGGACAAAAGAGATTTTGGCTCAGCTTGAAAAAGTGAAATTTGAGATACTTGATGAAGTGAGAGAGTTAATTGGTGAAAGAAATACGCCGTTAACATTAAGTATTGGTGTAGGTGTTGGGTATGTGGATTTACCTACGCTCGGTGAGTTAGCACAATCCAGCCTTGATCTTGCACTTGGTCGAGGTGGAGATCAAGTTGCAATAAAAGATGAATCTGGAAAGGTTCGTTTCTATGGTGGGAAAACCAATCCAATGGAAAAACGTACACGAGTTAGGGCTCGTGTGATCTCCCACGCCTTAAAGGAACTGATAAAGGCAAGTGACAATGTCATTATTATGGGACATAAAGCGCCTGATATGGACGCATTAGGGGCTGCTATCGGAATCCTTAATATTGCAATTGCCAACGATGTAGAGGGACATATCGTATTTGACCCAGAAGATATCGATACAGGTGTATATCGCCTTGTCAATGCGATTCGTGAGGAAGAGAGGATATGGCAGCATTTTGTAGATCCAGAGGAAGCAGAATCACTTATCGGTGCGAGAAGTCTAGTTGTAGTAGTTGATACACACCGTCCATCAATGGTAGCTAGTGAAACACTTTTACAGAAGACGGATTATAAGGTGGTCATCGATCACCACAGACGTGGAGAAGAGTTTATCGAAAATCCAACGTTAGTATATATGGAGCCTTATGCATCCTCTACAGCTGAGTTAGTGACAGAGTTATTAGAATATCAACCCAAAAAATTAAAGCTACGAATGCTTGAAGCAACAGCGCTGTTAGCAGGAATCATCGTAGACACAAAAAGCTTTACACTAAGAACAGGTTCACGAACCTTTGATGCAGCATCATATCTTCGAGCAAAAGGGGCTGATACAGTACTCGTTCAGGAATTTTTGAAGGAAGATATTGATGTATATGTGGAACGAAGTAAACTAATCGAGCGATCGAAAGTATATCGAGATAAAATTGCTATTTCTAGTGCAGAAGAAGGGCAAGTTCATGGCCCTGTACTAATTGCTCAAGCAGCTGATATACTTTTAACAATGAGTGGGATTACAGCTTCCTTTGTTATATCAGAGCGGAAGGATGGAAGGGTAGGGATCAGTGCTAGATCCTTAGGAGACGTCAATGTTCAAGTGATTATGGAAAAAATGAATGGTGGTGGCCATTTGACGAATGCAGCCACACAAATAGATAATATGACAATTGTAGAAGCAGAGCGATTATTAAAAGAAATTTTAGATGAATATTATGAGGGGAGCGAATCAGAATGAAAGTAATATTTCTTAAAGATGTAAAGGGAAAAGGAAAAAAAGGCGACGTTAAAAATGTATCTGATGGATATGCGCGTAATTACTTATTAAAGAACAACCTAGCTGAAGAAGCAACGCACGGTAATATGAAAGCATTAGAAGCGAAGAAGCGTAAAGATGAGCAGCTAGAACAGGAAGAAAAGGAAGAAGCAATGGATCTAAAAGATAAGCTTGCGGACTTAACTGTAGAACTAAGTGCTAAGTCTGGGGAAAATGGTAGGTTATTTGGCTCTATAACGAGCAAGCAAATTTCTGAAGCATTGAAGAAAGACTACGGGTATAAAATTGATAAACGTAAAATAGAATTGGACCAACCTATCCGAGCATTAGGTTATACAACTGTTCCGGTTAAGCTACATCCAGAGGTATCAGGTTCAATCAAAGTACATGTTGCAGAAAAATAATACGTTGTAGAAACATCTAGTAAAACAGGCGCCCTGCGCTTAGATTTACATCTTCAGAGAGGGGAAAACAATCAATGAATGAGTCATGGAATGATCGTACTCCACCACATAATATAGAAGCTGAGCAATCCATTATTGGTGCGGTTTTCATTGATCCAGATGCGTTTTCTGCTGCTTCAGAGATACTGGTACCAGAAGATTTCTATCGTGCTAGTCATCAGCGGATATTTGCAAGCATGATTGCCCTTGCTGATCGTGGGGAGCCGATTGATGTTGTCACAGTAACTTCCTATTTGCATAATGCACAGCAGTTAGAAGAAGCTGGTGGCGTTCAGTATTTATCAGAGGTTGCGGAAAGTGTACCTACAGCAGCTAATATCGGTTATTATTGTCGAATTGTAGAGGAAAAGGCATTACTTAGAAGGCTAATACGTTCAGCAACAGACATTGTTACTTCTAGTTTCGAACGACAAGATGAAGTAGAAGATGTTGTTAATGAGGCAGAAAAGAGTATTTTAGATGTCTCTGGAAGGAAAAATTCTGGAGCATTTAAGGCCATCAAGGATGTACTAATTGATGTTTATGACAATATTGAACAACTTCATCATCAAAGTGCTGATGTGACAGGGATACCGACTGGATTCCGAGATTTGGATCGGATTACTTCTGGATTTCAGCGTAATGATCTTATTATTGTCGCTGCCCGCCCATCTGTAGGTAAAACTGCATTTGCGTTGAATGTAGCTCAAAATGTAGCCGTTAATACGGATGAAAATGTAGCTATCTTTAGTTTAGAGATGGGAGCAGATCAATTAGTTCAACGTATGCTTTGTGCAGAAGGAAATATTGACGCACAACGACTACGTAATGGTCAGTTGCAAGCTGATGACTGGAGTAAGCTAACTATGGCAATGGGGAGCTTATCGAATGCTGGGATCTATATAGATGATACACCTGGAGTACGTGTTGCTGATATACGTTCTAAATGTCGTCGTCTCAAGCAGGAGCATGGGCTTGGAATGATATTGATCGATTATTTGCAGCTTATTCAGGGTAGTGCAAATTCCAAGGAAAATAGACAACAGGAAGTATCAGAAATATCTCGTTCTTTAAAAGGTTTAGCTCGGGAATTGAATGTACCACTAATTGCCCTTTCACAGTTATCACGTGGTGTTGAATCACGACAGGATAAGCGTCCAATGATGTCGGACTTACGTGAATCTGGTAGTATTGAGCAAGATGCGGATATCGTCGGTTTCTTATACCGTGATGATTATTATGATTCAGAATCGGAAAAACAAAATATAATCGAAATCATTATTTCTAAACAACGTAATGGTCCAGTAGGAAATGTAGAATTAGCTTTTGTTAAGGAATACAATAAATTCGTTGATTTAGATCATCGTTATCAAGAAAGTGATGTACCACCAGTCCCTGTTTAATTTAGAGAGAGTGAGAAAAAAGAATGAAGAGACAATTAAAACGAACGATAATTAGTTGAAATGATATGCTCCCCTTAAGGCAGACAGATTAAAAAGTAAAAATCTGTTTCTACATTAAGGGGAGTTTTTATGACTCACAAATCATATTCAGTAGAATGGAAATATGAAGTATTGTTGGCTTTTAAGAATGGTTTAACACATAGCCAGTTATTCGCAAAATATCAAGTTACTATGTCTACAGTTTGTCCGAAGATCCACGAGGTAACGTGTTTTTCTTTACTAAGTTAGCGGAGTCCGTGCCCGTGGAAAGCGCGTATATTTTCACGATGTGGCGATGATACTCAGATTGATAATATGATTATTCGTATTTTGAGTAAAGAAGTTGTGTTTTGTGCCAGCCTCTTTTATGTTTAGAAATTATAAAATTAGCGTGTGTGGATAAATAGTGGCGTGTTGAGCCCTCGTCTAGAAACTAGGCGACTTCACAAATTGTCCTAATCTAAGTCATCAGCGGATCGCAAGCTCACCGTGATTTTTTATCTCCGTTGACGTGCTCCAGCCGCTACGTTTTTAAACGGGTGTTTGCGCTTTGATTCTTTTTAATCAACTTTACCGAACAATTACATTAATTTCTATATAAATGTTCGTGTTTTGAATTGACTATCTGATTTTATACTGATAAAATTACTTTTGTGATTAAAGAAAAACGTATAATATATATTAATTCAGTGGAGGTGCACCATGTCATCAGTAGTAGTAGTTGGAACACAATGGGGCGATGAAGGGAAAGGAAAGATTACGGACTTCCTATCGCAAAATGCAGAGGTTGTTGCACGATATCAAGGAGGTAACAATGCAGGGCATACGATTAAATTTGATGACATCACGTATAAATTAC
This sequence comes from uncultured Virgibacillus sp., assembly GCF_947495635.1. Lineage (NCBI taxonomy): Bacteria > Bacillati > Bacillota > Bacilli > Caryophanales > Bacillaceae > Virgibacillus > uncultured Virgibacillus sp. Next base: position 9,019 of record NZ_CANMAB010000064.1, read on the forward strand.
ATTTAATTCCATCTGGAATATTTTTTAATGAAAAAACATGTGTATTGGGTAATGGTATGGTAATCGATCCAAAGGCATTTGTGGAGGAGATTGCTTATCTACACGAACGTAATGTATCTACAGATAATTTACGGATAAGTAATCGTGCTCACGTCATCTTGCCATATCATTTAAAATTAGATATCTTGCAGGAAGAAGAAAAAGGCGAAAATAAAATTGGAACGACTAAAAAAGGAATTGGTCCAGCATATATGGATAAAGCAGCGAGATGCGGTATCCGCATTGCGGACTTAATGGATAAAGAAACGTTTCGTGCAAAATTAGAGCAAAATTTAAAAGAGAAGAATCGTTTGTTTGAGAAGGTTTATGAGGTAGAACCTATTCAAGTAGAGGATATTCTCGAAGAATATTATGATTATGGGCAACAAATGGCTAAATATGTATGTGATACATCTGTTGTATTAAATGATGCCTTAGACGATGGACGCAGAGTATTATTCGAAGGTGCGCAGGGTGTCATGCTTGATATTGATCAAGGAACCTATCCTTTTGTAACATCTTCTAATCCAATTGCTGGAGGAGTAACCATTGGTTCTGGTGTTGGGCCTACAAAGATTGATCATGTAGTAGGTGTTTCCAAAGCATACACAACGCGTGTAGGTGATGGACCGTTTCCAACGGAGTTACATGATGAGATTGGTGACCAGATTCGTGAGGTTGGTCGTGAATATGGGACAACAACAGGGAGACCGCGTCGTGTTGGCTGGTTTGATAGTGTTGTTGTTCGTCATGCACGTCGTGTAAGTGGTATTACAGATTTATCTTTAAATTCTATCGATGTACTAACAGGTATTGAAACATTGAAGATTTGTGTAGCTTATCGTTATAAAGGGGAAATTATTAAGGAATTTCCAGCAAGTTTAGCGGCACTTGCTGAATGTGAACCAGTCTATGAGGAAATGCCTGGATGGACAGAAGATATCACAAATGTGAAAAGCTTGCACGAGCTCCCTGAGAATGCACGTCATTATTTAGAACGTGTTTCTCAGTTAACGGAGATTCCATTATCCATCTTTTCTGTTGGACCGGATCGCTCGCAAACCAATGTTGTACGAAGTGTATATAGCTAATTTAACAGGTACCAAAGTTACTATTCTTTAGACGATGAAGTATGCATTTTATGTATATATAAATTAAAAGGTTATAGAATAATGAAAAAGCCCAATTTCTCTATTAATTTAACGGAGAAGTTGGGTTTTTTAGTATTGATTGTACATCTGTATTTTCCTGACGGTAACCCAACTATGTAAGTGCTCTCTTCGGCTCATAGAACAAGCTTATAATTTATCGATAGGTATACAAAACAAATACATAAAATTTACTTTGAGATTAATTCAATTAAACATATTTAAAAATATAAAAGTCGATTCCTTAACTTATAGGAGATCGGCTTTTTGGCGTTAAAATTGCTTCGTACTTAGTGCGCAAAATTTCCGAAGCGCTGGTAGTATTCTATGATTACCTTTTTATTTGTATAGATTTTGTATAGCGTAATTTTAGTTAATTATATTAAAGTTATTCATTATTTTTTACAACCAGTTCTAAAAAATCATTGATACTGGATTCTAGCAAGAAATAAATGATCAATAAAATAAGTGTTGAATAATAGAAAGCACTTAATAGGGTATTTTTTTAGGTGTATTAATTCAACACAAAAATATGTAATAGATGTACATGAGAAGGAAAAAACATATTCTATTCAGGAGGATTGGTGTTATTTTAATGGGCTTTACTTCTTTCTATATGGTAATCATTTATTTCATTATTTCGTCATCAATGGAGGAAACAGTATGAAAAGTACTAGGGTTTTACGCAAAGTTGATAATTGGGGGAAAATTGTTGTTCCTAGCGTATTCAGAGATGAACTAAATATTAAAGCGAAAGATCTATTAGAAATCTTTGTAGATGGGGATAAAATTATCTTTCGAAAATTTGTATCCAGTAATGTTTGTATGATTACAGGTAAGGTATCAGAGAATAATATTATTCTTGCTAATGGAAAAATAATATTGAATCAGGAAATATTAAAAGATCTTATTCAAGAGATAGAAGAAGAGATTTAAAGATTGCCATAATGAACATGAAGTATTAGAGAATGGACAAATTATTATCCTCCTATTTATCTGACTTAATGTCGAGGAATAATAAATATATAAGCAATAAACAATAAACTCATAGCAATTATATATTTGAAGATTAGTCTTAAATAAGATAATTTGTTGTGGATATACTTTGATAAGTCTTGTGCGGACATCAGGGCATGAAGAAAGTGTACTTACCTTTTGTGATTTTTAGTGATTTTACCTATACTTTTTCGATTCTAATTAATAATATTCATTAATTATTTGGAGATGAGGATATTGTTTCGTTAAATTATTAAAATCATAATCTTTTTAATTACTATAAGCTTAATAGCAGAGATGAACTGCGAGTTAGAAATTGTTCTCAATTATTATATGGGTTAGTTTATATTTCAATAAAAAATGGCGTATGTTAAAACATACGTCATTTTTTCTCTGTCATTTAATTATTATATAATTGAATGAATTTCATAATTCCCAGCCCTTGTGGGGCAAGGGGTTAAAAACATAAAAAAGGAAGCACCTCCCCAAATCTTGTATAATGGTAGTTCACCAAAACAACCAAAAAAGACAGAAGGAGTGCTCCTTATGACCATTATACGACAAATTAGCTTATTTAGCATTCAAGAATTATATGATATGGAACCTACCCAAAAATATGAAGCAATTATTTCGGCGATAGATTTGGATGCAATTTTTCATAAAGTAACCAAAAGATCACGTCTTGGCGCGCCAGAAGAACTTAATTATGCTGCAATGGTTATTTCTACTTTTATAAGGTACGTGGAACGTATCTCAACGATTAAGGACCTAGTGAAACGCCTTAACGATGATATTGCTTTTAAATTGAACTGTGGGTTTCTAGTTTCTGACAATATCCCTTCAGAAGCTTCTTATTCTCGACTTGTAACCAAGTTAGAAGAATGTAACATCTTAGAAGAAGAACAAGAAAAAGTTGTTCTTCGAGCTATTACAGAAGGTTTTATTCAGGATGATACAGTTGCTATCGATGCAACTCATTTTGAAGCCCGAGATCAAGCACCACCTAAAAAAGAGAAAACAAATTCCAAGCCACAAAAGCGTGGGCGAAAGCCCAAGAAAGAGCGTGATCAATGGTTAAAAGAACAGGCTGAAAAAGAAGATAGCCTGCCTCTTTACGAAAAGAAAATCGAAGCTCAACTGGATGTTCCTTTAGCCGAATTACGTACGGAGGTTCCTCAAGATCCAAAATGGGGTGTTAAGAAGAACTCAGAAGGGAGAAACGTATTTTGGTTTGGCTATAAAGGGCACCTAGCGGTCGGATCATCAAGCCAATATATTCTACAGACCCTTTTTTCGTCTGGTAGCTTAAATGACGGCAAGGCAGCTATTCCATTATTGAAAAGGATTGATGAACGCCTCTCCCTTCCAACCTTGCACTATCAAACCATGGATAAAGGGTATGATTATGAACCCATATACCAACAGGTATATGACATGGGACAACAATCTGTCATTGCATACAATAAGCGAAATGAAAGAGAGCCTATAGGCTTCGATAAAACTTTGCTCCAACTTGTTTTAGGGAGCATTCTTATCGGTATGACAGTTTTGATGCTAACTATGAAACCTTAAAATACACAAGACCAAAAGAGTGTAACAACTGTCCTTTGGCTACTGAAGGTATCTGCCAACAGGTATATAAAGTAAAGATAACGCAAGATCTCAGAAGATATACTGCACCAGTTCGTGGGTCTAAAGCCTGGAAAAACATTTTTAAGCGTCGTACAGCTGTCGAGAGAGTAAACGCATATCTTAAGGAATTCTTTCAACTTAATAACATTCGATATCGTACTGGAAAACGCGCCAAAATTCATTTTGATATCATCACGCTTATTTACAATGCTTCAAAATTAGCCGCAGACCGTATTAATGCACAATTAAATCAACACAAAACTGCATGATTTCTGTTTTTAAGAATGCAAGACTAGAATTCTGATCGTCTTTGTATTTTTAAAAAGAGCAATTATGAAATTGACTCAATTAAAAAATAAATTTCAAAACATGTCATATGGCGCTATTTATCCTTGAAGGAAGTTGAAATGTAATGGTAGTTCCTTCTGTTTTGTTACTATCGATATTCAAATCTACGTTAAACAACTGCTTTAGCCGCTGATTAGTATTATAAATCCCAACGCTCTTCTTATCATTTCTGGTTAGTATTTCTTCCATTTTTTCCTCACTCATTCCTACTCCATTATCTTTTATCATGATATGAATTTTGTTCCCTATTTCGTTTATCTTGAGTGTTAATACCCCTGGGCTATTTCTGACCACTAATCCATGATGAATAGCATTTTCTACTAAGGTTTGGATAGTAAGTGGTGGGATAAACGCGTTAGATTCATAATTAACATCCCAAACAACTGTTAGTCGATTATTAAAACGAATCTTCTCAATTTCTACATAAGCTTTCACTAATCGTAATTCTTTTGAGAGTGGTACATAGTGATCTGTATTTTTAAAATCAAATGTTGTTTGTACATAATCGGTAAATTGTTCTAGAGCAAACGCCATTTTTTCTTTATCTTCTTCGACTAAATACAGGATAGAATTTAACGTATTAAAGATAAAATGTGGTTTGATTTGCGCATGCAACCATGCAGCTTCCATACTTAACCGATCCATTACTGCTTGTTTCCATTCTGTTAAAACGTTGACACGAGCTTTTAATTCAATTGGATCAACCGGTTTAATAATATAATCATTCGCTCCAGACCAAAATCCTTTTTTAACTTCTTCTGGTGTACTTTTTGCTGTTAATAATAGAATCGGTAATTCAAAAACATCATAGATTGCACGAATTTCCTTGGTTAATTCAAAACCCGTCATCTCCGGCATCATAACATCACTAATAACAAGGTCCCATTGCCTAGATTTAACTAATTGTAATGCTTCTTTAGCACTTGTTTTCTTAGTTAATTCATATGAGTCATCCAATAAAATTCTAGATAATACATGGAGATTTATACTTTCATCATCGACTAGTAATACTTTTGTTTTTTTATTATTGTTCTTCGTAAATGATTTATCTGAATACACATTAGCTGTTTCTATATCATGCACCTGAAAAGAAGTATCTTCAATATGGAAGTCGAGATTGTCACCAATTTCCAACGGGTTAGAGCCAGATTGTTTTATAAATACAGGAAGAGTAAAGGTTATAGTTGTACCTTTTCCAATTGACGATTTTGCATTTATTTTTCCTCCGTGCAGTTCAATTAATTTTTTTGTTATTGTTAATCCTAACCCAATCCCATTACCACCAATATCCTCGGACTGATGATAAGGTTGAAAAATACGTTCCAGGCTATCTTGATCTATCCCAATACCGGTATCAGCTATTTTAATAATTATAAAATTATCAATTGTTTTTTCCGCTGATATCGTAATTGTTCCCTTTCTTGTATATTTTATGGCATTATGCAATAAATTTACTAAAATTTGGGTAAGCCTACTTTCATCAACATACAAGTCAGGTATACTTTTAGGAACATCGTTTATAATCTTTACGCCAGTATCTCTTACCATATAGTCCATCATTTGTATCGTAATGATAACAGCGGAAGAAAGATTTGTTTGTTTACGTTGGATTCTTAAACGATTTTCTTTAATTCTTGCCAAGTCTAACAAGTCGTTAATCATGTATGACATTCTTTTTCCGACAGTTAATAATAATTCCAAGTCTTTTTTATCTCTCTTTTCGAGGACATTCTTCTTATTATTAATAATAGAATGAGCAATATTAATTATACTATGAAGTGGACTCCTCAATTCATGTGAGGTGGTTGCTAAAAAGTCATCCTTTCGTTTATCAGATAACAAAAGTTCGTGTGATAATATTTCCACTTGATGTACATTTCTAAAAAACTGGATTAACCAAAAAACCGAAAAGAAAAAAATAGCGAGAATTAAGTCTCCAGGATAAAAAATATGTCTTATTTCTGTCCGGTGGTAAAGTAATCCCCAGAGTATGTTATTCATAATAGAAACTGTACTTAATAGTAGGAAGATAGAATCCTTTAACTGATTAGACATTGCGGTAATTAATTGCCTGGCTATGAACATTGTTGGAAAAACCGAGAAAAACAATTGAGTAAATAGCCATTCTCGGAAAATAGAAAAAGGTACTACAACTATAAATAAAATATTACACAAGCTAATAATCAGAAAAAAAATAGTTGATTTTGTGCTCGAATAAGTTGGTATTAAATATTTAAAAAATAAGGTTAAAAACAACATTATACAAGTAATGGTAGCATATACCAATTTGGTTGACTGTTGATAATTTAATGGAATGATATGTAACAATAACTTATCAAAATCTAATAATATTAATAAGCAGGCACTTAAAAGCAACAACGTAAAATATACTAATACCTTTTTATTGTTGTTAACAATAAAAAGTAAACAAGAGTATACTGCAACAATAATGAGCACAACAACAACAAATAATTGGCTAAAAATTGATAATGTATTGCTCTTTGCAATGACACGATTAGAACCGAATTCGATAAAGTCCCCTTCAGTTGATCGTAAGTTGTATCCTCCATGAGCAACATGAATAACAATATCTATCTCATGATCTTCAGGTGAAAAGGTAGTGGAATAGGGAACTCTTTGTGCTGTATATTTATGCTCATTAACAGAAGGAATACCTGAATGTCCAACTAGCTTTCCATTAATATATAGCCGTGACGCTGATGGAATTTTTATCATACGTATTCCATATACGTTTTCATCAATATTTTCAGACAACTTTATCTTTAAGTGAAACGTACCATATTTATAAGAATCCCCATCTAAAAATTTATTCCAACCTTTCGGGAATTCTCTATACTCCTTATTTGGAAAAGAAGGTGAATTATTTATCTCTTCAGGAGAGAGAAGTGAATTTGGATAAAAAACCCATTTTCCGCTTAAAGAAATTGATTGATCAACTGGAAAATTTTCTTTGTCCAATTCTAAGATCCCACTATCAAATTGAATCTCTTTATTTTGTGGATAAAAAGTATGCCAACCTAATCGTAAACATGTGATAACGATTATAAATAGAAATAAAAACAAAACCCATTTAAATTTCTTCATCTGTTCTCCAATTGTTTTTTTTTATAAAATAATCTTACAATATCCCTCTTATTAAATAAAGATAAATTCCATAGTTACTAACTATTTTATAAAATAGAATAAGTAAGTAGTTTGACTAGTGATAATAGAAGGAAAAACAACAGAAATGTCTGAAACGCTATATGAAATTCTATCTCTTTTTTGTAAAGAAAATATAGCTTAAAGATATAGATTTATTGCTCTGAAATAAATTGGACAATTTAATTTATTTCTATGAAAAATTCTTACATCTTTGAAAATAGTCTACTTAATTTTTGAGTTTTTGACAAAACGTCATAACAATGAATATACCACGTTGAAGAGGAATCTATTCTATCCCATCTATGTTTTGAACATACTTGGTTCTAAAGCAATATTCCCCTTCATTTCCCATAGAAAACGGCATTACTAATACTAAAATTTCATAGTTTCAGTTATATTATTTGCGATTGTCTATGCGAAGGAGGATTCTCTTATGTATAGAATCTGTATAGGGGAATGGTGTAAACTGCTGAATATTTTGTAATAATATGTCGGTTTATCTTACAGTGAAAATCACAAAGGGAGCTGATTTTAGGTGTAATATTCAGAATGAATTTGTAAATATTCACATTATTAGAGGGTTAATTGAATTTTTTTAATATCAGATAAGAAGGGATTATTTATGAAAAAAGCAACCCAGCGAATCATTGAAAGGTTACCAGAGTTGGAAGAGAGAATTCATGCTATAGAAGGTAATATGTGTTCCGAAGGGACATTGGAAGGCCTAGATCAAATTCAATCAACTTTTTTGAAACTAGCATGTTTTTTTGAAGGTACAGAAAGTGAAAAATATTACCTGGGTTACTTATACCGTTCTTTGGATAATGATTGGCTGGAATTTGCATTTGAATTGATTGCGGAAGATTTTTTTGAAGGCAGTATTAAAATTTAATAGAAGGATTTTTTAATCACATTAATGTCAATAATTAATTGTTATGTTTGTTACTCAAATTTTTCTAAAATTAGTTATTTTATTAAATATATTTCACTATTTAAACACAAAGATTATTATTAGAAAGGATGATAGAAATTCGTATAATATTGATAGATGATGAGTATTATTCATTACTCTGGCTGAAAAAACTATTGGAAACTGAATATCATGATGCTGAAGTTATAGGTGTTTACCAAGATGCTATACAGCTTCTTGATAATATAACATCTCTTTCTCCGGATGTGATTTTCTTAGATGTTCAAATGCCGGATATAAATGGTTTAGAGCTTGCAGTACAAATACAAGAACTAAATCCTAATGTAAGTATAGTTTTTGTAACAGGTTATAGTAGTTATGCCCGAAATGCATTTGATCTTGAAGCTGTAGATTTTATAATGAAACCGATTAAGTTAAAACGGTTGAAAAAAACGATTGAACGTCTGAGAAAGCACATGAAGAGTAATTATTTAAATTGTGAAACACCCATTTCAGAGAGGAAAATTTATCTTTCATGTTTTAACCATCTTAAATATCAGGTAGAAGGTAGTGAACAAAAATTATTTAAATGGAGGACATCTAAATCGGAGGAATTGTTTGCTTACTTGCTATACCATAGAAATAAGATTGTTCATAAAGAGACACTAATCGAATTATTATGGCCAGACTTTGAATATACTGCAGGAGCTCAGCAACTTTATTCTACAATTTATCAAATTCGACTATTACTCACACGAATTGGACTAGAAGCTATTTCAATTAACAGTACGAGTGGTGGTTACTGTCTTTATACTAGAAATACTCTAATTGATACAGAAATATGGGAAAATCAGGTGAATCAGTTAGGAGAACCATCTGAAGGAAATGTCATGGAATACGAAATGGTTTTTTTTCAATATACGGGAGATTACTTAGGTGACTATGGTTACCTGTGGAAAGAGGGAGAAAAAGAGCGGCTTCGAAGATTATGGGTTGACGTAGGTTTGACACTGAGTTCTTATTATAAAAAAACTTCCAATACTGATAAAGTAATTAAAATACATCAAAAAATTCAACATTTGTATCCTGAAGAAGAAGAAAGTTATTTTGAACTAATGAAAATTTATGCATCAAAGAAAATGTTTCAGGAAGTTGACCAACAGTGGGAAAAGCTTGATGCGATTTTTACTAGAGAATTAAATATAAGTCCAAGTAAAAAAATTGTTGATTGGTATAAAAAAAATAAATATAAACATGAGTTTTAGTCCAAATTTATTCTGTTTCTGTTCATCTCGATCAATTCCCTTTATATTTTCACGGTTGTTTAAATGAATAGCTGTAAATTAAAAATGCACCTTGTAGGGTGCGTTTTTTAATTTAACCATACATCTTATATAGAATTTGTATAGATTGATCTGTTATTAATAAAAATTAAGAATTTTCTATATGGAAACTTGGCATCAGAAGAGGGGAGGGGAGTTTTTGGGAAGCAGAAAGCGTTATAAATCAGGTAGAAAATCTATCTTAATTGCCTTACTATGTTCCTTTATTGTAGCTGTTTCGCTATTTTTAATCAGTACATTGACAGAATCTGATGGGACGGAAAAGCCTGTTCCAACAGAAGATACTGTTAAAGAGGTAAAGATTGAACAAAAAACGAATCCAGCTACTGTTGAAGTAAGAGATTAAATTGGAGGTGGATTTATGAGAAACCTTAATGTGCACTCTAGGAGAAATGATTGGATAGGAAAGAAATTTTTAATAGTACTAATGACCATTTTTATCATTTATAGCCAAATGAGTTCCTATATTATCTACGCGATGGAAGATAATATGCAAAATGAGCCTGTGGTGGCCACTTTGGATGTGGATGGAGTAGATAGTAAGGAAGTCATTAAAAGCGAAGACTACACGTATAATGTGAATGTAGTTCTACCAAAGGATATTTCGGGCTATGAAACAATGATAGTTAGTGATACATTAGATCAACGTTTGGCTGTACAAGGCACAAAAATTCTTGTGGATGGGGAAGAAGAAACGTTAGAGGTCATTACAGATGGGCAAGAGGTTTCTTTGGAATTAATGGAAGATCAACTTCAAGAACTTACAGAGAAAGAATTGAAGCTGCAGATAACTGTGCAGATCCAAGAAAAGGTTGATCCTGGAGAAAAAATTGAAAACATGGCGAAAATTGTCGTTAACGCTAACCCAGCAATTGAAACGAATCCAGTAACGATGATTCTATCTAAATCAGAGTTAGATACGGGAGAGGGCACGGAAGAAGAGCAACAAACTAGTGAAGAACCTACAGAGAGAAATGAAGCTGCAGATAAAGTTATTGAAGATGAAAAATCAGACAGCTTGGAAAATGAAGAGGATGTAACAGTAGCTGAAAACTCTGAGGAATTGAAGATGGCTACTAAATCTGAGGAACAAGAAGAGTCTCTAACCAATGATATTCAGCCTTTGAATACGAGTATGTTTGAGATTAATCGTATAGATTCATACGGATCATCGTCTGACTCTACATTTAACAGAATATATCAATTTGACGGAAATGATCCAACTATAGTGAAGGGATTCATTGATATTTCGGGATTGCCCGCTAATATAAATAATTTAAATGCATTAGCTGTCTCAGAGGAAGGTTATATTTATGTTCGTGGACGTACGCCCGCTGGTTCTCTTAGATTATATAGAATCGATGGCGATGGACAGGCTACTTTAGTAACACCTTTGGAACGTGATACAGTCAATGCTTCGATATATGGGGATAAATATTATTACATTACGTATAACAATCAAAACAACCCTTTCATTGAATACGTCAATGTAAAAACTGGTGAGACAGGGAGAACCCCCCTTGTGAATAATACTGGTGTGCCCCTTGCTAACTTGGGAGCAGATATGATAATTGATTCAGATGGATATATGTGGGTTACTCAAAAAGATACATTGGTACAAATAAATCCAAATACATCAGAAATATTACGTGTAACGCCAGTACCGGGTCTTGATAGTTTGGAGTATGGAGTAAGAGGTCTTAGTTTTCTTCCCGATGGTGATGTCTTAGTATCAGTTGGCGAGGGAAACAGACGTCCTTTATTTTATGAAATTAGTCAAGTGGATGGCACTCTTACGAACTTGGGAAGGATGACAGACCTGTCCCCAGAAGCTGTAGGTGATTTAGGATCATCTGTAACACCATACTTCGATCCATACCCACCTAAATTAGAAAGTGAAAAGCAAGTTCAGATATTAGAAAAAGGAGGAGGGGACTCAGAATCTCCAGAAGCGGGTGATATATTACTTTACAAGATTCAAGCAAGGAATACTATAGAATCTCCTAGTATTTTAAAGGGTTTGACAATTTCTGACAAAATCCCTGAAGGGTTGGAATATATTCCTGGTACGTTAACAGTAGATGGACAATCGACTACAGATGTTGAAGATGGTGATTGGGGGCAAGTAGTTGAAGGAGAAATTTTAGGAGAAATTGGTGATGTACTGGATACAGAATGGCATACGGTCGAATTTGAAGTGAAAGTACTTCCTGATAGAATGGGAGATACTATTCAGAATGTAGCTACCGTAGATGGATTAAACGTTGATCCACAATACCCAGAAGCAGAAATTACGATTATTCCAGCGCAAGTACCTGTTATGGAAACAAATAAATCGGTCACAATTGAAAAAGCTGCAGGTAATACTGATACTTTACATGCTGAAGCAGGAGATACGCTGATTTATAAGGTTCTAGCAAGAAACACAGTAGATAGAAGTATCATTGAGAATATGACCATCTCAGATACTATACTACCTGGATTGGTCTATCAAGATGGGAGTTTAACCGTCGATGGTCAACCGGTAACAGATACTGCTGGTGATGATGCCGGTCAAATGGTGAATAACGTTGTTTCAGGACAAATCGGTGATGTCGTAGATACGGAATGGCATGAGATCGAATTTAAGGTAACGGTGTCAGAAGAGCTAGTAGGCGCAAGGGTTATAAATACCGCATCGGTAACGGGTAATAACGTAGAAGAGCAACATCCACAAGAAGAAATTCCGATTTATCCACTAAAGGACACACCGGATGCTTGTTCGGCGCCAATAGCATTAGTAAATGGTGGATTTGAAGAACCTGCTTATTATACAGGTCATCCAGACTATATATTGCAAAGGGGTTGGGCGGATCTTGATGCTTCAAAAATGGTGGGATGGAAAACGACAGATCCTGCAAACCTATTTGAAATCATGGGTCCGGCAATCTATGAAGATTCGACTAATGTTGTGGGCCCAGGTCTTGATTTTTATCCCGCAGAAGGAGAACAATTTGCAGAATTAAATAGTCGAAATGCGGCACAGCTCTATCAAGATATTGTAACAGTTCCAGGTCAAACCATTTATTGGAGGGTTGCACACAGAGCCCGTGTTGCAGATAATCTAGACACAATGACCGTGAGAATTGGTTCCAGCACGATTGCACCAGAGAATTTACCGATTTTTAGGACGGTCACTAGTGATGAAACTCAATGGCATTATTATCAAGGGGTGTATACGGTTCCATCAGGTCAAACTTCGACACGTTTTGGTTTTGAAGCAGTTGGTGGAAAAGCTAGTGGAAATTTCTTGGATGATCTATTCTTAGGTTCACCACCATGTGTTGTTTTAGAAAAGACAGTTTCTCCAGAAGGAGAAGTTTATGCTGGTGATGAAATAACTTATGAAGTAAATATTAAAAACCAAGGTGGCGATATCGCTGCTGATGCGATTTTTCAGGATATGATCCCAGAAGGAACGGAATATATCGCAGACTCGTTGAAAATTATCGAGGGACCAGAGAGCCTTGTGGGTGACTTAACAGATGCAGTCGGAGACGATGCTGGTGAAGTAGATGATAGCCAAATTACTATTGGGCTAGGAGATGTACCAAACACGCAAGAATTACCAGACGGAATTACAGTACAGTTTAAAGTGAAGGCCATGTCAAGTCATGTGAATGACACGGTTATGAACCAAGCAGAGACTATATATACAAATCTATTTGATAATACATTGATGACAGCTAATTCAAATGAAGTAACAACACCAATTCTGCCTGTGGAAATTACTTTAATGAAAGATGTAGACAAATCGATTGCGTATGTTGGAAACATCCTAACGTATACGATTGAAGCAGTGAATGAGTCACCGAGTGGTGTCTGGAATGGAACGATTGAAGATATGCTTCCAGCTGGACTTGAATTGGTAGCCGGATCGACGCAACTGAATGGAGAAGCATTAGAGGATGCGGATATTTGGAATGAAGGAAAGTTAAGGATT
>NZ_CANMAB010000065.1:0-22268 GCF_947495635.1 uncultured Virgibacillus sp.
CAAACATTTCAAAATAACTACTTGGCTTAACGCAGTCATTGCACTGATTTTATACTTTCTTAACTTAGAACAAAAGCAAAAGCACTCGATTAGAAATATAGCAACTGGAGCGAGTTAACTAAGATAAAGGAATCACGGTAAACTTACGAACCGACGATGACTTATCGTAAGGTGATTCATGAAGTCGCCTAGTTTCTGGGCGCTGGAGCTGGACGCGGCTCACGCCCATATTTATCCACATGGGTTAACTTTTAATTTCCTAGACAATTAAAAAAGCTAATCTCCGTCGTGCAGAGAATAGCTTTTTATGATTGTTATTTAATTTTGGAAAATACCGTATGAATCGCGTTAATTGTTTTCTCAATATCTTCATCCGTATGAGCGGTTGATAGGAATAGGCCTTCAAACTGTGATGGAGGCAAAAATATTCCTTCTTCAATCATCCCTTTATAATATTGAGAGAAATAATCTAGATTGGAAGTCTGTGCTGTTGCGAAATTAGTCACATCTTCATTGGTAAAGAATACCCCAACCATAGAACCAGCACGATTAATATGCAATGGAATATTATATTTAGTTGCAGCTTGGGTGAAGCCTTCCACTAATTGGTCAACCTTCTTATTAATCTCCACGTAGGTTTCATTGGTTAGTGCTTTTAGTGTTTCAATACCTGCAGTCATCGCTAATGGATTCCCTGATAACGTTCCAGCTTGATAGATAGTTCCTGTCGGAGCAACTTTTTCCATTATTTCTCTTTTCCCACCATATGCACCTACAGGAAGACCCCCACCAATTACTTTTCCAAGGCATGTCATATCAGGAGTAACTGCAAAATGTCCTTGTGCACAATGATAGTCAACGCGGAATCCTGTCATAACTTCATCAAATATTAGAACCGTACCATTATTTTCTGTAATCGTCCGTAGCTCTTGTAAAAAGTTATTACGTGGAGGTACAACACCCATATTTCCTGAAACCGGCTCAACAATTACAGCAGCAATATCGTCACCAAATTGTTCGAAGGCATAACGAGTACTTTCCAAATCATTATAAGGAACTGTTATGGTGTTTTGTGCAATTGACTTTGGAACTCCAGGACTATCCGGTAGTCCTAGTGTTGCTACACCTGAACCAGCCTTTATTAATAAAGAATCGCCATGTCCATGGTAATTCCCTTCAAACTTTAATATTTTATCTCTTCCCGTGTAGCCTCTCGCTACACGTAAAGCACTCATCGTGGCTTCTGTTCCTGAGTTTACCATTCTTACCATTTCAATAGATGGAACACGATCAATAACGAGTTGGGCTAGTTCATTTTCTACTAAGGTAGGAGCACCAAAGCTTGTTCCCTTTTCTGCCACCTGCTTTAATTTCTCTACGACACGATCATCTGCATGCCCCAAGATAAGTGGTCCCCAGCTTAATACATAATCAATATACTCGTTTCCATCAATATCTTTCATTTTAGAACCTTTGCCAGATTGCATAAAAATTGGTGACATCCCTACAGACTTAAATGCGCGGACAGGCGAATTTACACCTCCAGGCATTAAATCAACTGCTTCTTTGTATGCATCGCTAGACTTGGTAAAGCTTTTCACAAATAATCACCTCTGTTTTTTAACTGATAAAATGCTATTTATTTAACCATTTTGCAACATCTTTTGCAAAATAAGTAATAATCAAGTCGGCACCTGCTCGTTTCATAGAAAGTAACTTTTCCATCACAAGCTCTTCCTCATTAATCCATCCATTCATTGCTGCAGCTTTTACCATCGAATATTCTCCACTAACATTATAGGCAACAACTGGCACATCAAAGTTATTTTTAACATCTCTTACAATATCTAAATAGGATAGTGCTGGCTTCACAATCAAAAAGTCTGCGCCTTCCTCTACATCGGATTGCGCCTCACGCATTGCTTCCAATCGATTTGCAGGATCCATTTGATACGTTTTTCTGTCGCCAAATTGCGGTGTGCTATCAGCTGCATCACGAAATGGGCCATAGAAGGCTGAAGAATATTTTACAGCATAGGACATAATCGGAATATTTTTATATCCGGCTTCATCCAACGCGCTACGAATGACTGTTACAAATCCATCCATCATGTTAGAAGGGGCGATTATGTCCGCACCCGCTTCTGCCTGTGATACAGCCGTTTTAGCTAACAATTCTAGTGATGCATCATTATCTACATCATGGTTATGAATCACACCACAATGACCATGGGATGTATATTCGCATAAGCAAGTATCAGCTAGCACTAACATCGAAGGAAGTGCCTTTTTAATTAAACGCGTAGCTTCTTGGACAATCCCTTGATCTGTAAATGCACCAGTGCCTTGCTCATCCTTATCCTTAGGTACACCAAACAACATTAATGCTTTTATCCCAAGTTGATCAATTTCTTTTACTTCTCCTAATAATAAATCCAACGATACTTGATAAACACCAGGCATAGATGGTACTTCATTTTTTATATTCTCACCTTCGATAACAAACAATGGATAAATGAGATCATTAGTGTGCAAATGTGTTTCTCTTACCAATGCCCGCATGGAATCCGAACTTCTTAGCCTGCGATGACGTGCAAACCCTTCTGTAGCTTTCATATTTATCTATCCTCTCTTTTGAATATCGTTTATCATACAAGTTATCATACCATCAATAGTAAATTCATTAGGTACTAATATAGATTGAAATCCCACTTGTTTTGCCCGTAGTTCAGTAGTTGTACCGATGCAGACACAGGGTATATGTGGTATGTGAGAAGTCATCTCTACAAATGCTTCAATAGTTGATGGACTTGTAAATGTAAGATAATCAAAGCTATGTTCTTCTAGAATGCTTGATAATTTATCTTTCATCACTTCATTGGAATAGGTTTCGTATACTACGAATGGTGTAAATAATAGATTTTCTGCTTCCAATCGTTTCGGCAAAATATCTCTGGAGCGATTACCTTGTATCAATAAAATTGGGCCAGGATCACTATATTTTTCCAAGAACTCGGTTGCCATCGTATCTGCATTATAGGCTGAAGGTATAAATTGGGCAGCATATCCAAATTGCTTAAGCTTTTCTTCCGTTTTCCGGCCAACCACTGCTATCTTTACTTGTTGCAAATGTATATCGACTTGATAACGATTGACAAGCTTAAAAAAGCAATCAACCCCATTTGAACTTGTAAAGAAGATCCAGGCAAATTTAGAGATAGACTGAAAAAATTCAAAATGATTCTCCCTATCTCTACAAGCAATGCGTAATAATGGAGCTGAAACAGGTTTACCACCTAAAGCCTTTATTTTCTCAGCAAATGATAGCGCCTTAGTTTGTTCTCGAGTGACGAGAATCTTCCTTCCTGATAATGGCAAGGACATTATTTGTCTAGCTCCTCTTTTACTTTTTCAATAATTTCCTTTGCACCTTGATTCATCAGTCTCTCAGCAGCTTCTTTCCCAACTAATTCTGGATCTGTTCCACGAACAACTTCCTTCAAAATCGTTTTCCCATCAGGTGTACCTACAAGCGCGGTCAAGATTATATCATCGCCTTCTAAATATGCGTAGCCACCAATAGGAACTTGACAGCCTCCTTCAAGAAGATGTAAGAAAGTTCTTTCTGCTGTCACTGTACGCGTTGTAGATGCATCATTAATTTTAGAAAGTAATGCACGAAGTTCTTGATCATCTTCACGACATTCGATAGCTAAAGCGCCCTGTCCAACTGCAGGAACGCAGACATCTGGCTCTAAATATTCTGTAATTAGTTCTTCACTCAAACCGACACGTTTGAGCCCGGAAACAGCTAAAACAATCGCATCATAATCTTCTTCCTTTAATTTTCGAATCCGCGTCTCTATATTTCCTCTGATCCACTTAATACTAACATCTGGACGTGCAGCTAATATTTGTGCCGCTCTACGTAGACTACTAGTACCAACAATCGCCCCTTTCCTTAAATCATGAAGCATAACATTCCCTTCCGAAATAAAGGCATCACGATGATCCTCACGCTCTGGAATGGTTGTAATCACAAGACCATCTGGCATTGTAGCTGGCATATCTTTCATACTATGTACAGCTAAATCGATTTCTTTATTATACATAGCTTGTTCAATTTCCTTAACAAAGAGTCCTTTTCCCCCTACCTTTGATAAGGTAACGTCTAAGATGCGATCACCTTTTGTTACAATTTTTTTTACTTCAAACTCATTTTCAACTCCAGCTTGTTTTAATCTGTTAATCACCCAATTCGTTTGCGTTAATGCTAGATTACTTTTTCTTGACCCAACAACAATTTTACGCACTGTAACTTCCTCCTTAACGACTAAAAGTGAAAATTTGATAAGGTGCTAAATAAAAAGAAATTAATTAATAAAATAAGAAACGCTGCGGTATTATACATTGCTGTCACCTTACCTTTATACCCTTTTAGTAATCTTAAAATCAAGTAAATGATATATATAGCGAGTACAAAGAAAGATCCGATCGTTTTCAAATCAAACCAGTAGAATTCTGCGTTTGACACATATGCCCATACTACACCTAAAATAATAGCAATTAGTAATAATGGAACACCAATTGTTACTGCTTTAAATGAATAATCATCAAGTCTATTTAAATCCCCAAATCTCCACATCCATTTAAAGCCTTTTTTCCGCTTCAGAAGCTGATATTGAATGATATACATTAACGATAATAGAAATGAAAATGTAAAGAAACCATAGGAAATGATGGCAACCGTGATATGAGCAACTAATATCTCATGAACAAGCTGGATACCATGTGTTTCTAAATTTGCCTGTGCATCCAATAGTAAATATAATAATAAGATAAAAAAACTGAAGACATTTGTAAAAAAGACGATAAAATGAATAGGAAATAATTTGTTCGCAATTAACGAAATCGTAACTAAGACCCATGCATAAAAAAACAAACTATCATTTAACGTAATGATTGGAAAGTTATGTTCGATTAGTACTTCGTACAATAAAAAAACGGTTTGTATAACCCAAACCACACTAAGCAACCAGAAGGCAGCTCGATTGACCTTCCGGTTGTCCTGAATAAAATCGATAAAATATCCAATCAAGCTCAAACCATAGATAATCAGTATGAATTCATAAAGCCATTTTAGTTCAATCATACGTGAAATCCTTTCATTATAAAGTTGTTATCTTATCCAACAACGGAAAGGATACCTCTTTCTTCTTGATTGCTGTAACCGAATCATTTTTTTTTGCCTGCTTTGCATATTCAGCTTGTACCTCATCTTCAATTCCAAAAATATCAATGAATAACTGCAGTGTGTCATCAGCATTATGACCAGCAGCTAATTCCTTTACTTGCGTAACAGGTTCTTTCAGAAGTTGATTAACAATGCTTTTAGTATGCTTGTTAATAACTTTCTTTTCTCTTTCTGTCAAATCAGGAATTTTACGTTCAATGCTTTTTACCGTTTCCGCTTGGATGGAAAGTGCTTTTTGCCTTAAAGCCGATATTACTGGAACTACACCAAGTGTTTTAAGCCATTCTTTAAATGATACAATCTCAGCTTCAAACATTAACTCAATTTGTTCGGCAGCATTTTTTCTAGCTTCTAAGTTTTCATCCACGATATGCTGCAAATCATCAATATCATATAGGAAAATATTATCCATCTGACTAATAGCAGGATCTACGTCTCTTGGTACAGCAATATCAACTAAAAACAGTGGGCTACCCTTACGTTCTTTTTGTACAGGTTCAACCATGTCTTTCGTCAGAATTACGGAATCTGAACCTGTTGAAGTAATTACAATATCCGCACTTTTTAATACATGTGGTAAGTAATCCATTGATTCAGATTGTGCAGAAAATTTTGTTGCAAGTACTTCTGCCTTTTCCTTTGTTCGATTAACAACTGTAATTTGCGTTGCGCCAGAGCCTTGGAGGTTTTTGGTAGCAAGTTCCCCCATTTTCCCTGCTCCTAAAATGACTACATGTTTATGTTGTAAGCTGCCGAAGATTTTTTTTGCTAACTCTACTGCAGCATAACTAACAGAAACTGCGTGTTCGCCTATAGACGTTTCCTTTTGTACTCGCTTACCAAATGTAATAGCCTGCTTGAACAATTCATTAAAAATGGTACCTGTTGTTTCCATTTTTTGAGCAGTTAAAAACGCTTGTTTTACTTGTCCCAAAATTTGTGTCTCACCTAAGACCATGGAATCTAGCCCTGTGATTACACGAAATAAATGCTCCATCGCACCATCATCTTCTGTTATTCGTAAAAAGGGTGCGAACTCGTTCTTATCTACTTGAAACCAGTCCGCTAAAAATTGCTTAATATAATAGCGGCCTGTGTGAAGTTGATCAACTACAGCATAAATCTCGGTACGATTGCATGTGGAAACAATCACATTTTCCAGAATGCTCTTTTGTTTCTTCAACGTAACCATAGCATCATGAAGATCTTCTTCTGAAAATGCAAGCTTCTCCCTTATTTCTACAGGGGCTGTTCTGTAATTAAACCCAACTTTTAAAATATGCACACTATCTACCCCCAAAAATCCTAGCTAATCCATACGTACTTTAAATAGAAAGTTTTACTTAATAATTAGTATAAACTAAAACCTTTGCTAATTTCCATTATAACATGATTATTTATTTACAATTTCTTTAAATGTGAACATAATCTGAAACAATATGGTAGAGTAATTATAGGATTATTAACACGAATGTACTTTATCATAATGGCATAAAAGAAGCAAGAATCTGAAATGCAGCTACATGAGGTGAAAGCTTGAAAAAACAACAAACTTTAACTGCTTATTTACTAATTGGTATCGGTGTGTTTTTTCTATTACAACAATTAAACATCCCCATACTATCTAATTTTTATTCATGGCAAACAATAATCATTCTAATTGGGCTTGTATTACTTATCCATAGCTATGTTACAAAAAGTTATCAAAATTTATTTACTGGTACAGTAATCTTAGGATTAGGTATACATTTTTATGGGATTGCTTATTATTCCTTTTGGATAGATCATTGGGCCATGTATCTCCTTATCGTGGGTATAGCATTTATCATCCGCTATTTACATACGAAAGAGGGAATCATTCCTGGTTTATTACTTATTGTTTTTGCTATTATTATGCTTTTTTCTATTCAACTGCCGGTTTGGTTTAATTGGATCTATATCGTTGTAGAATATTTAGAACGATTTTGGCCAGTTATTCTTATTGTCTTAGGCTTGTATCTATTGAAAAGGAAAAAGTAAGTCTAGCCTAAAAAAAAGACATCTGCATTAGTTTAAGCAAATGTCTTTTTTTCATACGTTGTTTTATAATACAGAGCTCAGAAAGGCCTGTGTCCTTTTTTCTTTTGGATTATCAAATAATTCATTTGGGCTGCCAACCTCAATAATTTTACCTTCATGCATATAGACAGCCCAATCAGCAACCTCACGGGCAAATCCCATTTCATGTGTTACAACAACCATAGTCATCCCCTCTTCTGCCAATTCCTTCATTGTTGCTAAAACTTCTCCCACCAATTCAGGATCTAGTGCGGAAGTTGGTTCATCAAACAGCATGACATCCGGTTTCATTGCTAATGCTCTAGCAATTGCCACACGTTGTTTTTGACCACCAGATAAAGTGGAAGGATACACATCATACTTGTCTCCTAAACCAACTTTCTCTAATAAATATTTCCCTTCTTCTATTGCCTCCTGTTTCGTTTGTTTTTTAACCTGGATGGGAGCCTCGATAACATTCTGCAACACCGTCATATGTGGAAATAAATTAAAGTGTTGAAACACCATACCTACTTTTTGTCGTATTTTGTTTAGATCATGGGTATTCTTTTCAATTTGTTCTCCCTCAATGATTATTTGTCCACTGTTTTTTATTTCTAAAAAGTTCAAGCAACGAAGTAGCGTGCTTTTACCAGAACCACTAGCACCAACTAGAACGACAACATCACTTTCCTTTACCGTTAAATTTATATTCTTTAAAACATGTAAGTTGCCAAATGATTTATTTAACTTATTAACTTTAATCATTTCTTGGTTGTTCAATGTATCCATTTCTTTCCTCCTCTAATTAATCACTACGTGCGAGCTTTTTCTCAGTTAGATTCACCACATAGGTTAGAATGAGTACAATCAAGAGATAGTAGATTGCTACAGTTAAATAATATGGTAGATAATCAAAGCTATTCGATCCCATCGTACTTGCTACTCCAAATAAATCCTGCATTCCAATAAAAGAGACTAAGGAAGAATCCTTAATACCTATGATAAATTGATTTCCCAAAGAGGGAACTGCTCTGCGAAAAGCTTGCGGGAGAATAATTCTTCGCATCGTTAATCCTCTGCTCATCCCCAGTGAGCGACCAGCTTCACGTTGTCCTTTATCAATTGACTGGATAGCACCTCGGATAATTTCAGCAATATAAGCACCACTATGAAAGGCTAAACCGGCTGCTCCTGCCCAAAACATTGGTATAAGTAATATATCAGTAAGACCATAAAAAAGAATAAAAATTTGCACAATAAGTGGAGTACCTCTTACTATCCAAATATAAGCATCCGCTATCCATTGCAGTATTTTTATATTTGAAATCTTCAATATTGCAAAAAACAAACCAATGATAAAGGCTATTAATAAAGAAACAACAGATAGCTTAATCGTTATCCATAGTCCATCTAAAAATACATCTATGCTCCCTGTAAAAATCTCAAAAAAGTGTGTGATTGCTGACAAATCATATTTCCCTCCCTTAAAGATGGAAGTGTGCGCAACTTTTTGCGCACACTTGTAACCTTCTGTATCCTATTCTATTATTCAACAAACAGCTTAATCCACAGTTTCTGGTTTTTGTGTAATGTCACCACCAACCCATTTTTCAGAAAGCTCTTGAAGCTCTCCATTTTCCTTCATTTCCTGTAATGCCTCATTAACCGCCTTTAATAACGCATTATTGTCTTTTCCAATAGCAATCGCTTGTTCGCTTACTCCAAGCTGACCTCTATTTTCTATTTTTAACCCATTATCAATCGCAGTTATTCCCGTGACATCGTCCGTTATGACAGCATCATGATGCCCTTTTGCCAAAGATTGTAAGGCTACTACATCACTATCAACCTGTGGAATGTTATCTGTATATTCCGTTGCCATTTCGATATATGTCGTTCCTCGCGCAACAGAAACCTCTTTGCCTTCAAGATCCTCAGGTGCTTGAATTTCACTGTCTGGCCTAGTATAAATTACTGGACCTGAATAATAATAAGGTTGGGAGAAATTAACCTGCTTTAAACGTTCCTCTGTTATCGTATGACTGGCAACCGCTATGTCGTACCTTCCTTCTGTAACTCCTGTAACGATCCCAGAGAATTTTGCACGCTGTGGATTGGGTTCTAATTCTAATTTATTAGCAATTGCCTTACCAACAGCAATATCATAGCCTACCATCTTCGTCCCCTCCATGTAACTGAAAGGTTTAAATTCTCCAGAAGCAGCAAATGTAAGCTTTCCATCCTCTACAAGCGAGAAGGCATTTTTTTCACTTTCTGAATCACCCTCTGATGAAGTTGAACCTTCATCTGACCCACAAGCAGCAAGAAACAACATTAATAAAAAGACAAATATTGTAATATTCAGTTTTTTCAACAGGTAAACACCCTTTCTAATTCTTAGTGAATTGCTCAGAAGAGATCGCATTTTTCTTAATTGCGCACCAATAAGTAAAATTATAACAATGTTATTGATTAATCACCAATTGGCTATAGGCGAGTCTCATATCTTTAAAGAACAAATGAATATTCTATCAGGTTATAACTCTATTTCTCTTACACATACCCATAAATACTAAGTTATACTCCTGAATTCTAAAAATTTAATATTATTTCATTTATTGTTTATAATAAAGATATTTTAAACTTCCTTTCCTGTAGGAAGTTTAGTAGGACATCCCTTTTTGCAAAAATGAAAGTGAAGAAGTTCGTTTTATTATTCGGAATCGAGGTTCTATAGACCTTGTTCGAGCTTTCGTTTCCCTCTTACTATAACTTCTAAATAGAAATAGTGGGCAAAATCATCCGTTCGATGACTTTACCCACTTATCTTCGTGTGTTTATCTGAATTTCTTTTGTCTTACCTGCATTTATCTATTGACCGATATGATTCCTAATAATTGACCATGCCTGATCCTTTCCCTCTCCAGTTTCGGCTGAGAAAGGTAATAAAACATCATCTGATTCCATTTGTAGTACAGACTTTGTCCGTTTGATATGTTTGACACGTTTACTTTTAGGTACTTTATCCAATTTGGTTGCAATTACAATGACTGGTAACTTATAATGTTTAAGATAATCATACATTTGAATATCATCTTTTGTAGGTTCATGACGGACATCCGTAATAAGAAGGACTGCTTTTAATGATGAGCGCTTTTCGAAATACTCCTCCATCATTTTACCCCATTTTTCTCGTTCCTTTTTTGATACTTTTGCATAACCATAACCAGGAACATCTACAAAATAGAAACCATTATTTATCTTATAGAAATTAAGTGTTTGTGTTTTACCTGGTTTAGAAGAAGTTCGAGCTAAATTTTTTCTGTTAATTAATTTATTAATGAAGGACGATTTTCCAACATTAGATCGCCCCGCCAAGGCAATTTCTGGGAGGTGATCATTTGGGTATTGTTTTTCACTTACAGCACTAATTACTATTTCAGCGTTTATTACTTTCATTCTTCTCCCCCACTAACGCGTGTTCTAATACTTGATCTAAATGACGAACAGGTATAAACCTTAAATCATTCCGAACACTTTCAGGAATGGATTCAATATCTTTCTCATTTTCCTCTGGAATGATTATCGTTGTTATACCTGCACGATGAGCACTTAAAGACTTTTCTTTAAGCCCACCAATCGGTAATACTCGTCCTCTTAATGTAATTTCTCCAGTCATTCCAACTTCCTTCTTTACCGCTCGTCCAGTTAACGCAGAAACTAACGCAGTTGCCATCGTTATACCTGCGGATGGACCATCCTTAGGGGTTGCGCCTTCAGGAACATGTATATGAATATCACTATTTTCATGAAAGGAAGGATCTATATTTAATTCCTCGGATCGAGACCGTATATAACTAAATGCTGCTTGAGCGGATTCTTGCATAACATCACCGAGTTTTCCAGTAAGTGTCAATTTCCCTTTACCAGGATAATGAGATACCTCAATTGATAACGTGTCTCCCCCAGCTGCAGTATATGCAAGACCTGTTGCAGTCCCAATCTGATTCTCTTGCTCGATTAACCCGTAACGGTACAATGGTTTTCCTAATAGTGTTTCAATACTATTATTAGTAACAATTACACGTTTCTTCTCTTCGGAAATAATAATTTTAGCTGCCTTTCTACAAAGGGTAGCCAATTGTCTTTCTAAATTACGTACTCCTGCCTCTCTAGTGTATGTACGTATTAATTTTAAAAGTGCATCATCGCGGATTTGTAAATTACTTTTCTTCAACCCATTTTCTTTTAACTGCTTCGGCAATAGATGCTGCTTCGCTATATATTGCTTTTCGACTTCTGTATATCCGGCAATAGAAATTAATTCCATTCGATCTAATAATGGCTCAGGAATATTATTTACATAATTTGCTGTTGCTACAAATAGTACATTGGAAAGGTCATAAGTCTCTTCAATAAAATGATCACTGAAATTGCTATTTTGCTCTGGATCAAGCACTTCTAACATTGCAGATGAAGGATCACCACGGAAATCATTTGACATTTTGTCTATTTCATCTAATAAAAAAACAGGATTTACCGTTTTTGCCTTCTTCATTCCTTGAATAATCCTACCGGGCATGGCACCAATATAAGTGCGTCTATGTCCTCTTATTTCAGCCTCATCCCTAACTCCTCCAAGGGAAATTCGAACGAAATTACGGTTTATTGATCTAGCAATGGATTTTGCTAATGAGGTTTTCCCAACCCCAGGTGGTCCAACTAAACACAATATAGGTCCTTTTATTGAATTGGTTAATTTTTGTACAGCTAAATATTCTAGTATTCGTTCCTTTACCTTATCAAGACCATAATGGTCTCTATCTAATATTTCCTCTGCATATTCAATTTCGATCGTATCCTGTGTTTTTTCTGTCCAAGGTAATGATAATAACCATTCTAGATAGTTGCGGATTACAGAACTTTCAGCAGAACTTTGTGGTACTTTTTCATACCGGTCTAATTCTTTCCATGCCACATCCCTAATATTATCTGGCATATCTGATTGATCAATTTTTTCTTTTAACTGACTTACCTCACCTGACTTACCATCTTTTTCACCTAATTCTTTTTGAATAGCTTTTAGCTGCTCACGTAAATAAAATTCTTTCTGTGTTTTTTCCATAGATGTTTTTACACGTTGTCCGATTTTCTTTTCTAAATCAAGGACCTTCTTTTCATTTGAAATTATTCGAACTAACTGCTTTAATCTATCCTTTACATTTATTGTTTCTAATAGCTCTTGCTTTTCTTTTATTTTCAAGGATAAATGCGAGGTAATCATATCCGCTAATCTCCCAGGTTCTTCAATATCGGAAACGATGTCGAAGGTTTCATGAGTGAGTTTTCTAGATACTTTAATGTATTGCTCAAATTGGTTTAACAGTGAGCGCATGAGGGCCTCTTCCTCATGATAGTCAGTTTGAATATCTTCTAACTTTTTGATTTCGACCACGAACTCTTCGTTTTGTTCCACATAACGGACTATTTCTCCACGATAAAGTCCTTCAACTAATACACGTATTGTTCCATTTGGAAGCTTTATCATCTGTTTAACCGTAGCTAGCGTACCTGTAGAATAAATATCTTTTGGCTCTGGCTCTTCCAGCCTGTCTTTTTTCTGTGCAGCGAGAAAGATTTCCTGATCATCCATCATTGCTTTCTCTAATGCTGCAATTGATTTAGCACGACCCACATCAAGATGTATTACCATAGATGGAAATACTAAAAGTCCGCGTAAAGGAAGGAGGGGAAGCTGCATGTTTTCTTTTGTCATGATATGTACCTCCAAAACTATGTAATCAATATTTCACATTTTTTCATATGTGCTTAAAGTTTATATAAAAGTCTTAAATTTGTAAATCAATATATCGAATTTGTTTTAGTTGCTATTCTTATGATTCGCTTGCTCAAGATAAATATACAATTCAGTCATGAAAAGAGACTGACTTGGTTACATGAAAACGTGTAATAAAGTCAGTCTCCTTAACATCAGTATTCAACTTAGATTTAATGGTAGGTGTTATGCACTTTCTCGAGGATGCTTCTTATTACCTTCTGTAACCGTACCATCCCTATACACTAATTTAGGGCTTCCATTTTCATCTTGAACAGTTTGTTCAGTTATAATACATTTTTCAATATCTTCTCTTGATGGAAGATCAAACATCACATCGAGCATGATACCTTCAATGATAGAACGCAAGCCTCTGGCTCCTGTCTTTCTTTCGATTGCCTTTGCCGCAATTTCTTTTAATGCGTTTTCTTCAAATTCCAATTCAACATCGTCCATTTGGAATAGCTTCTCATATTGCTTTACGAGAGCATTTTTCGGCTTTGTCAATATTTCCACAAGCGCTTCTTCATCAAGCGGTGTTAAGCTTCCGATCACAGGAATTCTTCCAATGAATTCAGGAATTAATCCATATCGAAGTAAATCTTCTGGAAGAACTTTAGCAAGTAACTGTCCCATTTCAAGCTCCTGTTGTCTTTCGTTGGCACCAAAACCAATAACCTTTTCTCCTAATCGACGTTTCACTACTTGGTCGATACCATCAAACGCTCCACCTACAATAAATAATATATTGGTTGTGTCAATTTGGATAAATTCTTGGTGGGGGTGCTTTCTCCCTCCTTGTGGAGGTACACTCGCTACTGTCCCTTCCAGAATTTTTAATAGTGCTTGTTGAACACCTTCTCCAGAAACATCACGTGTAATTGATGGGTTTTCTGATTTTCGAGCAACTTTATCAATCTCATCAATATAAATGATACCTTTTTCGGCTTTCTCCACATCATAATCTGCTGCCTGAATTAGTTTAAGTAAAATGTTTTCCACATCTTCACCTACATAACCAGCTTCCGTTAAGGATGTAGCATCGGCCATTGCAAAAGGGACATTAATGATACGAGCTAATGTTTGTGCTAAAAGTGTTTTACCACTTCCTGTTGGCCCAATCATCGCAATGTTACTTTTTGACAGTTCCACATCGTCTACTGTGCTTTTCGGTGTATTAATTCGCTTGTAGTGATTATAAACAGCCACAGATAAATTTTTCTTGGCTTTATCTTGACCAATTACATAATCATCTAATATTTCACAAATTTCTCTTGGCTTCGGGATTTCTTTAAGCTCTGTTTCTTCTTCCGTGCCCAATTCCTCTTCAACAATTTCAGTACAAAGCTCTATGCACTCATCACATATATAAACGCCCGGTCCAGCAACTAATTTACGAACTTGATCCTGGCTTTTACCGCAGAATGAACATTTCAATTGTCCTTTTTCTTCATTAAATTTAAACATCATTTTCACCCCTAAAAGTTTAAATCTACTCCTAAGCTTTTCTTCGTTAGGTTTCAACTTTATAGTCATCATATCAGATCAAAATTAAAATACAAAATAATAAACCTTTTTAAAAGGTTTTTGCTACCCATGTCATCCATTTTCTTCAATGATCTGACATAACCATCAATCATTTAATCATAAAGCTACATATTACCAAGCATCCCATATTTACTTGGAATTTTCAATTTAAAAGTCAGTACATACTATTTATACTATATGTTAGTTCTCTAAATAAAGTCGCTTAATTTATAATTCACCCAAATTCTTTGAGAGTAAATAATGGAAAACAAGGTGCGAACACATCGCACCTTGTTTTAGTATTTGCCTTATCCTACAGTATATAAACCTATCCAATCAAGATTAAACTGTTTTGCTTTGTTCTACAAGGAAATCAATCGCTTTTCTCATTTTCAAGTCACCCTCGATTGCATCCGTATTACCGCCAAGCATTTGCTTAAGTTGTTCTACTTCAGCACCATACATGGATGCCATTTTTTCAAGTTCTTCATTTACATCTTCTTCTGAAACTTCAAGATTTTCCTCATTCACAATAGCTTCTAGGGTAAGATTTGTTTTTACACGTTTCTCTGCGTCTTCTCTCATTTGTTCCTTCAGTGCAGCTTCATCTTGACCAGAGAATTGAGAATACATTTCTAGAGTCATTCCCTGCATTTGCAGACGTTGTTCAAACTCTTTAACCATTTGGTCAAGCTCCGTATCAACCATTGCTTCTGGAATATCCATTGCTGCATTCTCACTAGCTTTTTCAATTAATGTTTCGCGTTTTTTGTTTTCTGCATCTTGTTTCTTTTGTTCTAAAAGCTGCTCTTTTTTCTTACTCTTCAATTCTTCTAGTGTTTCAACTTCATCATCTAAATCTTTAGCAAACTCATCATCAAGTTCAGGTAATTCTTTATATTTTACTTCATGAATTTTCACGTTAAAGGTTGCTTCTTTACCAGCAAGCTCTTCGGCATGATAATCTTCTGGGAACGTTACGGTAACCTCTGTTTCGTCACCTGTTTCCTTTCCAATTAATTGTTCCTCAAATCCAGGAATAAATTGACCAGAGCCGATCTCTAAGGAATGACTTTCACCTTTTCCACCTTCAAAAGCTTCTCCATCAACAAAGCCTTCGAAATCAATAACAGCTGTATCGCCATCTTCAATTTTTCCTTCTTCTTTTATTACTAATTCTGCATGGTGTTGACGCTGATGCTCTAAATCATGATCAACATCTTCATCTGTAACCTCTACAGATTCTTCTTCCACTTCTAACCCTTTATAATCGCCAAGTTTCACTTCAGGCTTAACTGTTACTTTAGCAGTAAATACAAGTGGTTGACCTTTTTCAATAGTTTCAATGTCTACATCTGGTTGAGCTACTGGCTCAATGCCTGTTTCTTCAACTGCTTTCATATAAGCATCAGGAAGTACAATATCAACAGCATCTTGATATAATGATTCTACACCAAATCTTTTTTCAAAGAGTCCACGTGGAATTTTACCCTTACGGAATCCAGGAATTTGCACATCTTTGGACACTTTCTTAAAAGCTTTATCCAATGCTTTGTCAAATTCTTCAACACTTACTTCTATCGTAAGTACTCCTTCATTTCCTTCTTGTTTTTCCCATTTCGCTGACATAAAAATTCCCTCCAAAATCTATTGTGTCCTTCATTTTACACGTTCATTACTAGATAATGATCTAAAAATACAACCATCTTATTATAACATAATTGCATGTCCTTTCAAGCATTTAAAGTGATTCTTATTCCTCAATAATACTTGCATAAAGTGTTTCACACAGCTCAATTTCTTCTATATAATATTTTACTTTCTCATTGTCATCCTTAGAAGTCATTGTATGTATATTTAAATAGTCAGAACCTACCTGCTTTAATGCTTTTGCAATATATTCAGCATCTTCTTCTGGAGGAACTGACGGATATCTAACGTACATATAATGGTGTATTAATTTATAAAGCAATTCAAACATAGAAGGATTCGTTTGTTCAAGCTCACT
The DNA here is from genome assembly GCF_947495635.1 of uncultured Virgibacillus sp. Classification (NCBI taxonomy): domain Bacteria; kingdom Bacillati; phylum Bacillota; class Bacilli; order Caryophanales; family Bacillaceae; genus Virgibacillus; species uncultured Virgibacillus sp. The sequence goes on from NZ_CANMAB010000065.1 coordinate 16,666, forward strand.
TATAATAAGTAGAATTTGCTTCGTTACAGGAAGGCTATGTATTTTTCCAATATCACTTGGTTTAACCGTCATTTGTTTATCCCATTTATGTATCTCAACAGCATCCATATCATTTACTTCCTGTAACCACATAAAAATAGCTGACTTGATTACAGGATGGATATCCTTATTTAATAATAAACTGCGGATTCTTTTTGTCGGTTGTGTTTTCAGCTTACGTAAATCCTCAATGAGCTGCCACTGCCTTTTATAATCATCTGAGGAAATGGCTTGCGTTAGATCATCCAAATAAGCTGACGCGTGTTCTACATTTATATCCGCCTTCATTTTACTACTCATATCATATAGCTGTTGAAATTGTTCCTGCATGATAGGTGGAACTGCATTTGTAGCGAATTCAAAATCCACTTGTTCCATAAGTAGATCATACTGATTTGTTTGGAATAGAATGGTTAAGTAAATATGTAAATAATGATAATAATGTGCATCTTTTCGTTTTAACAATTCTTCACATATATCTTGTGCCTCTTGATGGCGACCAAGCTCCATCAAGCAAATAAGTTTACCACTTATGATTTCATAGCTATCTACTTGATAGCTTAATAATTTATCTAATTTCGATAGTGCTTCTGCATATTTCTTCTCTTTGAGAGCCGTTAAGCTTTCCTCTTCCAAAATTGTTCTCCATTTTGGAAAAAGAATGACGTTCTCAGGTAGCTGCTGCATCATCTTCCTCCTTTCTGCAGTTTTAGTATTTATATATAAGATACTAGATATACATTCCCTAAGCAAAGTAATTTAAAACCAAATTTATAAGCAAAGTAATTTCTTTATCAAAATTTATATATATTAAAATAAATCTATAAATATAAATTTATTAAGACGAAAAATTCCAATTTCATTGATCTCTTATTCTTTACCTTCGATTTAAATGAGAGGTACTGTTCGGTACTTACGAAAAAACTACTATGTCATCTCAATCCTAATTCCCTCTACGATGTGTTCCATTCATATTAACAACAGACTTTCAAGTTTACAATATAATTTTTTAAATTTTATATTGTATTTTATTGTTACTTATTTTATTGTTGTCATGTATTGTATGATAATTATATCGGATAATTACCTCTCAGTTTAAACGATACAATTTAGGCAGCTATTCTTTTCATACTGATTTTTTGCGATTCTAATTCTAGTATTTGCTTCAATGAGGCTCAATACATAACTCATTTAAAATAGATAATTTAACTTAAAATCTTGGCATCGATTTACTATTTAAAATCACAGGAATAGAAGGAGTATATAGGTTGAAAAAATTTGTAATCATAACGGCATTCTTTCTCTTCTTCTTATTACTTGTACATAATTACTATTCTAAACCCGGATATTTTGGTTTAATACATCTAGATAAGAAGGAAGATAAACAAGGACAATATATGTTCACATTTCATAAAGTTGGAGATACGGAAAAGGTAACATTAGACTTAAGTGACTCTAAGATATTAATTAGAAATGAAGAGGTTATACCAATCGCTGAAAGCTGGAAGGATATTAAGGAAGACAATACGTATCATATAAGCATGGAACAAAATAGGTTTCCATATAATAAAATTTTCGATACTCATACAATTGAAGTTTTCTATATGGATTGAGTAATGTAAGGTAATTCTGTCCTCATCAAACTTAGAAATAAGTATAAGAACACTAAACCGTTATTTACTATAAAAAAAGTAAAGCACCAAGCCTTAAGACTGGATGCTCTATCCATATCATTAATCCTTATACGCATATATTTAAAGAGCATTTTTATATGTAATAGTCTTTTTTCATTTTTCTCAAGTAAGCTATTTGCCCTATATGGTAAGCATTATGTGTAGCAGCGTTACTAATTAATCCCCACCACTCAGCTTCGACGGGAAAGCCTGTTACCCCCATATGTAAACTATCTTCTGTAATTATGTCCTGCCAACGTAAAAGTACTTCCAATAACCGACCTTTAAGCAGCTTAAAACTATCATCCCTTTTTACAGAAAAACTTTTTGAATTATTGTCCAAGGACGTTACGGCATTAAAATTACGCTGTTCATATCTCTGTTGCCATACTTCATTCCAATAAATAAGGTGTTGCACAATCTCTGCTATACTATGACTTTGATCATCTGGCTTCCAAAATGCATCCTCTTCAGATAGATTCTCAACGGACTCCTCAAAAGAAACATACCAGCTTCGATCATTTGCATTTGCTAACAACTGATCTAAGAGAACTGTACTTGCTTGAACCATGTAAACACCATCCCTAACTATAAATATGAAAACCTAACCATTTAAGCTCTTTAATCATATTTACTTTCATTATAAATAGCATACACTCACTACAATAAGTATAATAGTCATTATTCCACTTGCTTCTTAAAAGTACCTACCAGAAGGAGAATGAGCCCTAATAGGAAAAATAACGGAAATAAGTACCATATAATCAATGCCGCCCAACCATTTTCAACAATCCTTGCATATGTCAATCCGATCGCAAAGGATAAAAATGGAGCCAGCACTGTCATAACCATGATTCCGAAGTAGATATATTTTCTTTTTATTGACTTACCTTTGCTAAGTAAATAAGTGGTAACCAAACTTAAAAGTGAAAGTAAATAGCCGAAGCCGATTGCCATAATGAAGCAAACTCTCTTGACTAAATTCAATCGATTGAAAAACTCATTCGGTCGATTAAATCATGTGAATTTTCCGAATATAAAATAAGCAGTATTATAAAATATTATCACGTTTTTACTACTTACGTTACATTATACTGTATTTTCACTCAACATCAAATACTTTTTACATAGAACACCAATAACATATAATGATTCAGCTATTTCAAAACTTAATCCTCCTATCGTCTTTTTTCTAGATATTACCATAAATAAGTGGACTTTGGACTCAATTTATAGAATAATTGAATTATATAAATTTGTTTTAAAGGGCGGTATTCAACATGGATTTTTTATTTACAGTGGGAGGCATTTTAGGTATAGGTTTTCTTATTTTATTACTAGCTTACATGAATGTTTTAAAGAGTGAAAACAAGAAAAAATAAGCCCCGACTATTTAGAATGTACCATACAGAGTAGACACTTTAAAAATACTACTCTATAGGGTACTTTTATGTTTAATGGGAAAACTAAAATGAGTAACAAATTATTTACAGAAAAAGAAATTAAGATACGTTCACGTTATCCATATGTTAAATCAGTTAGTGAGGAATTACTTATACAGATGAATTTAAGCGCATTTTCATTACAGAAAACAAATAAGAAAAGTTTCCGAGAGATATTTGTAGAGTATGGTTTTGATATAAGTATACTTGGAATAGATCGTATTAAATCTGCTGATAATAGATGGTCTTATTTATTTGATGGCAGTGGGAAGAAAGCATATTTATCCACCATTAAGGATGGATCAACAAATGAATTGCTGGTATATAACGTTTCTAGTAGCCTTGCATTAGAATGGCAGCAGATATAATCCGGAAATCAAAGGAAATTCCAAGAGTAAAATTAGCAAAAGACGCATTTATATCAAGGAAGGTATTACTAATGAAATATAAATTAGGACAATCTATGTCACGACGAGGAAACTGTTAGGATAACGCCCCTCAAGAATCGTTCTTTGGTGATTTTAATGATGAAGCTTATATAACACAGTGTGAAAATTCAGAAGAAGAAATAAAACAATACATGATTTATTACAATAACTATAGATATCAATGGGATCTTAAAAAGATGACTCCAGTGCTATACAGAAGTCATCTTTTGGATGTAGCATAGTCTTTTTTTTACATGTCCTTGACAAAGAGTACATTTCAAATTTTAGTAAGGACTTTTTATTTTTGAAAAAACAAGGATATGTATGGTTATTTAAATCGAATAGCTGATTTAATTGACTTTAATAAATCATCAAAAAACACCATGCATAAAATTCCAAGTATCATTAAATAGTCGGGTGAATTCTCAATAAATATGCTAATAAAGAGTATAATTATTCCTATATAAAAACCTGGATCAGATAATTTTTCAAAGTACTCTTCTTCATCAATTGTAATTTTGTCTTGTAGATCTTTATCCTCTCTAATTAATTCATCAAGCGTTACTTCAAATATATCACTGATTCGAATTAGATTAACAATGTCTGGATATCCTTTATTTGTTTCCCATTTATATACAGCTTGGCGAGATACATTTAATTGTTTTGCAAGGTTCTCTTGAGATAGACCGTTTTTTTCTCTCAAACTTTTTATTTTGTGTCCAAATGAAATGTCCACACTAATCCCTCCTTGAGAATAGATTACAATAAATTTATTTTTTGTGAAATAAACGTAAGGTTGCAAATGCCAACTAATAGTTTACATAGAGATATGTAGTAGTAACAACCCTTAATTTTAATGAGGGCTTTTCATTAATCAATTCCTAGAAAGAAGTTGATTAAATTTACTGAGTTAAAACAGCTAATACAGGATATTATTGTAATACCAATCAATGGCTATATAAGTTTATGAACAAGATAAAAAGCTTATTGCTTACAAATTGAAACAAAAAAGAAGGGGCTGGGACATAACTAGCCTGGAGAAGTAAAAAAGAGATTCCAGTTATCAAAAATAGATAGCTGGAATCTTTTTCATTATCATAAATACATGAATTTTGTGTTATGGCGGTGTACTTTCTTAAGTTCACCGCCATAAAGGCAAATCCTAATTCATTTTCCACTTTCGAATTGCCTCTCACCGACATTCGAGTGAAACGCAAATTGGCCTTCAAAAATCCGAAGACAGGTTCTACATCTATTTTTCGTTTACCATAGATTTTTCCTGTTTCTTCTTTTGAAAGCTGCTCTCTTATATATGCTTTTTGCTGTTCCCATTGAGCATTGTAATAAATCTTTCGATTCCCTTTTGCTTTGGTACAATGAACGCGTAATGGACATCCCGAACAATCTTCACATTCATAGACACGAAAGGTTCGTTTAAATCCGGCTTTATCTGTTCGATTCGATAGATATTGAAAAGGTACTTTCTTTCCATTTGGACAAGTAAAAAAGTCTCCGTCTGAATCGTAGTCCCAGTTGGATACATGGAAAGGATTTGTTTTATATTTCTTTTTCTTTTCCATCCGATAGGAATTATAAGTAATCAGTGGCGTTCTTTTTCTATGAAGTACATTACTGTAATTTTGTTCACTACCGTAACCTGCGTCGGCGACAATATGCTCGGGCAATTGAAAGTACCTATCTTCAATACTATCGAGAAAAGGAATAAACGTGCGAGTATCCGTAGGATTTGGAAATACATCGTAGGCTAATGTGTATTGACCTTCGGTCGCAATTTGTACATTATAACCTGCTTTAAGTTGACCATTTTTCATATAGTCATCTTTCATTCGCATAAAAGTGGCATCATGATCTGTCTTAGAATAACTATTGCGATCGCCTAAGATTGCCATATCTTTTTGATATTTGTGTTTACGAGCTTCAAAATCTTGGAATTGTTTACGGTATTGCTTGGGTTCTTTTCGTTCGGAACGAAGTTGTTTGCGTTCTTTTGCTTCTTTGCT
>NZ_CANMAB010000066.1:0-21919 GCF_947495635.1 uncultured Virgibacillus sp.
GAAAGGGAAGTGGGCAGCCGGAGTGGTGGTCAAGCAAGCAGTAGCTATTATTCCATAATAGCTACTAGAGGAAGCGTGAATCTGAGCATTTAGTGATAAGGACTGAGCGAATTTTGCTTAGTTTTTCTTATTTTTGGATATAATTATTGTTCAAGTTTAGAACTGGCTTTATATCCAAGAATATTTATTGGATCCTTTGGACTAGAATAAGGTGGTGCATAACCAAGCTCTAAATCAGATAGATCAAAGACGGTTAGCTTTCCTTTGATTGCAGTGGCAAGAACTGCTAGACGCTTATCTACACCTGCATGACCAACGACCTGCCCGCCTAGAATGGTTCCATGCTGTTTATCAAATAAAACCTTTATCCAAAGCTTATCTGCTCCAGGGTAATAGCTTGCATTTGATAACGATTGAAGTGTAGCTACATCGTATGATTTTCCATAGGCTTCTAAGCTGTCACTATTATGACCAGTTGATCCAATTGTTAAATCGAATAATTTTAAAATATTGGTGCCATATGTTCCATTATACGTAATAGGTTTTCCATTTAGATGATTAGCAATGACAAAAGCTTGACGATGGGCAGGTCCTGCTAAGGCAATATTTCTCCCATGACCAGTAATTGGATCCTTTGTTTCTACTACATCTCCTAATGCATAAATACTTGGATCACTAGTTTGCATAAAAGTGTTGACTAAGATTGCGCCTGTTTTGCCAATTTCAAGGGATGCATCTACTGCAAGCTTGGTATTTGGACGAATTCCAACAGCCATGATGGTGAGATCCGCTTGAATAGTTCCTCCACTGTTTACATGTAATAGCTTTCCATCATTTGAGAAATGATGAAGGCCATCATTTAATCGTACTTCTATATTCTTTTTCGTTAGGTATTCTTGCACAATCCTAGCCATATCTGCATCAATAACATTCATTACTTGTTCAGAGCGATCAATAAGTTTGCAGGTTATTCCTTTGGCATGTAAATTTTCAATCATTTCTAAACCTACAAAGCCACCACCAATAACAGCTGCGGACTTAGGCTGATTTGTTTCGATATAAGCATGAATTGCATCCATATCAGGTATCGTATGCAAGCTAAATGTCCGTTCCCTATTCATTCCCTTAATAGAAGGCATCACTGCAGATGCTCCAGGTGACAAAATTAACGTGTTATAGGTTTCTTGATGATTGCCTGTCTTTGAGCAATAGGTAATTTCTTTATTGGAACGGTCAATGGCTGTTACCTCTGTAAACGTACGGACCTCTACCTGAAATTTCTCACTAAATTTTTCTTTGGAATATAGAATAGCATCCCTATTTTCTATAGTACCTCCGATGTAATAGGGCATTCCGCAATTGGAAAAGGATACATGGCCACCCTTTTCCAATAAAATAATCTCATCTTCTTTGTTTGCTCTACGGATTTGCGCTGCTACGGTTGCCCCACCACCAACGCCGCCAACAATAAGGATTTTTTTGGCCAACTTGATCACCTCACTTTTTAACGTTCACATTCATTTGCATTACTAGTACTTTACCCTAAATAACCCCAATTGAACCTAAAAAAACAATAATGATTGTCACTGGGACAAGCCAGCGCATTAATTGGAACCATACATGGTATATCCCATCTGATAGATTATTTGCTGAAGTAAATTCCTGTTTTATAAGGCTTTTATCCATTCTAAATCCGATAAACAGAGCAATAAATAAACAGCCACCAGGCAGCATGATATTACTCACTAGAAAATCGGAGGCGTCAAAAATAGTTAGACCGAAAATCTTAAAATCAGCAAGGCTACTAGAGGATAATGCAGCTGGTATGCCTGCAATAAATACAAGCATACCGGAAACGATGGCTGTTTTTTTACGAGAACGTTGTTTTTTCTCACTGAATGCAGATGTTATGATTTCCAGCATGCTAAAGGAAGATGTTAAGACTGCAAATAAAAATAATAGTAAGAATAAACTTAAAAACAACTCTCCAAATGGCATTTGAGCAAATGCCTCTGGAAGCACAATAAAAAGTAACCCTGGACCTTCAGCAGGTTCCAAGCCAAATGCGAATACCACTGGGAAAATAGCAAGACCAGCTAGTAAGGATACAAAAATATTCATAATAGAAACAGAGCCTGCTGACATTGGCAAGCTAACATCTTTATTTAGATAAGAACTATATGTGACCATAACGGAGATCCCTACGGCGAGTGAAAAGAAGGATTGGCCAAGTGCATATAAAACATTTTCTGCATTAAGCTTAGAAAAGTCTGGTTGAAGGAAAAAACGTAATCCTTCTATTGCTCCTTCAAAAGTTACGGATCGAAAAACGAGTACAATGAAGAAAATAAATAATAATGGCATTAAGATTTTACTTGTTTTTTCAATTCCGTCCTTAATTCCAAACGAAATAACGATGATATTAATTAAAATAAATAATAAATGGCCGATGATCGTAATGAGTGGATTACCGGTTATCGTTGCGAATAATTCCCCATAATTAGCCGAATCACTTATAATCATGCCGGGTATAGAGATTGCACTATAGATTAGTACCCACCCACCAACGACACTATAAAAGGACAGAAGTAAGAATGCTCCTATAACTCCCCAATGTCCAATAAATGACCAGCCAGATTTTGGTGCAAGCTTTTGGTAGGCAGATACTGCCTCTTTCTGAGTACCTCTTCCAATAATAAATTCAGCAATTAAAATAGGAAGACCAATGATGATTGTAAATGCGATGAACAACAGGAAAAATGCTCCGCCACCATTCATTCCTGTCATATACGGGAATTTCCAAATTGCTCCTAGGCCAATTGCAGCTCCTGCTGAAGATAGGATAAATCCTAGCTTTGTTGACCATTGATCTTTTTTCTTTTCCATAAAATTTGTCTTCCTCTCTTCTTTTATTCGTTAGCTCAGATGTAATGTAGAAGACTTACTGAATAGTTCAGTCATAAATAGGGGCTGTCTCAAAGGATAGCTTTGTTTCCAGACACCTGTAAAACCCTCTTTTCGTGAACAACGTTTCGTCTTTTTGTGAGTACATACTCTCACTCCGGTGATTCCCACGAAAGTTCCTCCTACTTGAGTCTCAAATCTAGCAGTTGCTGTATCGCAAAGCCCTTTCTTAAACATCCCCTTTAGAATTATGTTTCACTTTATTTACATTATCCGCAAATGTCAAGCAAAATTTTTTTACAAGGTGAAGAAGATGGTGTTCCAATTTAGAGCTTTGTTCGGATTTCCCAAAGCTCAGGAAAGAAATAGTGATCTAGTACGTTTTTTAGATAGCCAACTCCAGAAGATCCACCTGTACCTATTTTATGTCCAATTATTCTTTCTACTGTTTTCATGTGTCTATAGCGCCATTGTTGAAACCAATCCTCGATATCAACAAGCTTTTCTGCAAGTTGATACAAATCCCAATGGGAATCGACATTTTTATATACAGTCATCCAAGCCTGTTCCACAGAGTCATCCTTCTCATATGTTTTCGAAAAGTCTCGCTGGAGAATGTCTGGATTTATAGAAAACCCATTTTTTGCCAATGCTTGAATTGCCACGTCATAGAGTCCTGGAGCATGATAAGCATCCTGTAGTAATTGATGTACTTCTGGGTCCTTTTCATAGATTTTAAGGATAAAGGGTGTTTTATACCCTAGTACAAATTCAACAAGACGGTATTGATAGGATTGGAATCCAGAGGCATTACCGAGCTTATCTCTAAACTCCATATATTCTGCAGGGGTCAGTGTAGAAAGCACATCCCATGCTTGGATAATCTGCGATTGGATTTTGGAGACACGAGCTAGCATTTTAAAGGAAGCTTGAAGCTCTCCTTGTTGTATCGCACGGATTGCAGCCTGTGTTTCATGAATAATTAACTTTAGCCAAAGTTCACTAACATGGTGAATGATAATAAATAACATTTCATCATGATGATCAGAAAGTCGTTTTTGACTGGATAGTAATGTATCTAACTGCAGGTAGTCCCCATAGGTCATTTTTTCTTTAAAGTTGGTATGAATACCTTTTTCAGAACGAAATGTATCGTTTATATGTTTATTTGTCATGCTGTGCATCCTCCTTATTGATGGGACATAGGGCAGCTCGGACTGGACTTCCATCTGCACCATGAATATGTAATGGAAGCGCAATAAGCTCATATTCTCCCGGTTTAATTTGATCTAACATAATATTTTCAAGTATATGGATACCATGATCCTGTAAAGCATGGTGTGTTACAAGATCTTTACTATCTGGAGCATCTACGGAAGGCATGTCAACTCCCAGTAGGAAAACACCTAATCTTTGTAAGTACGGTGCAATATTAGGATCAAGGTTTGGTAACACATCTGGAAAGCGCTCGGGATTGTTTGGCAGCGAAGTGCGTAATAAGACGCGGTTAATCTCTGATGGCCAATGATACTGGGACAACACCTCCGCTGTTATGGTATTAGCTTGACTAACGTCAATAACTACTGATTTTCCAATATAAAGATTGATGTCTAGTTGCTCAATTGTTTTTCCATTTGAATCAAAATGGAATGGTGCATCAATATGTGTTCCAGTGTGAAGACTAGTTGTTATTTGGCCGATATTTACAGATTTTGTTTCTTGTTTTGATGCTGTAAGGGAATAGGAAAAGGGCTTATCCCCTGGCCAGTGAGCAATTTTATCAGTTAAAGGCTGAGAAATATCAATCCATTCTCCCACTATGCAATCACTCCTCGTTTGTTTTCAAAGTGCTTATAGCTCTGATTCTCCATAATTGATTTTAAAATGTTTACCATTTTCCATACTTCCTCGAACGTATTATAAAGTGCTACCGGTGCTAGGCGAATGCCGTTTGGATTTCTGAAATCTGGGATGACTCGATTTGCCTTTAAGGCTTTACAAATGCGTGCAGCTTCTGGATGCTCCAAATATACATGGCCGCCCCTAATTGCTTGATCACGTGGATTAGCAATCGTAAAACCGTGATCAATCAGTTCCGTGTCTATTAAGTTCATTAAGTATTCAGTTAACAGAAGTGATTTCTTTCTAATTTTACCAATGCCAGCCTCTTCAAACATAGATAGTGAGCCTAATAATGGTGCAGCACTAAGTAGATGAGGTGTTCCAATCTGATAAGCACCAGCATCTGAAGCAGCAGTTAAGCTATGTTCCATATCGAATTGTTTTTCCTTATTGGAACTAAACCAACCTGCAAGTCCTGGATGGTTACCGAAGTGCTTTTGATGAACAAATAACCCTCCAACGCTACCTGGTCCACCATTTAAGTGTTTATATGTGCACCAAAATGCAAAGTCAACATCCCAATCATTCAGTTGATGAGGAATAGATCCGATAGAATGACAAAGATCAAAACCAATAATAATGCCACGTTTATGAGCTTCTTTTGTGATGGTTTTCATATCAAGGATTTGGCCACTACGATAGAGTACCCCTGGTAAAACAACCAATGCGATTTCATCTGTCATTGCTTCAATAATGTCGGAGGTTTCTAGGGTATGACCATTTCTACTCTTCACTTGAATGAGATGCTCCTCTGGATGGAGTCCTTTCAGCTGTAGCTGACTTTTTAGTGCATAGATGTCGGATGGGAAATTCAATTCATCCGCAAGTATCTTTGTCTTCTTACCGTTTGGTTGGAAAAAGCTTGCTGTTAGCTGATGAAGATTAGTGGTTGTTGACCCTGTAATAATAACCTCTTTCGGTTGAGCGCCTACAAGATGTGCGGACATTCTTCCTAATTTTTCTGATAAATAGAACCAAGGATGTTCACCTTCTGTCCAACCATCAATCCCATATTGCTTCCATGATTCCATAATGGTGTTGACAGCTTGTTCGGCACGTTTAGACAATAATCCAAGTGAATTTCCGTCGAAATATAAGCGCTCAGGTGATTGATAAAATTCATGTCTAAATTCGTTTAATTCGTCCTCTTTGTCTAATTCCTGTGCGTACGTAATGTCTGTACTCATGATCAAGCACCTCAATTCTTTGATTATTAGTTAAAAACACTATTCTATTCTAACAAATAATATTAGGGAATGTGTGAAAAGTCTGGTAATAACTTTACTTCCTTACTTGTTATAACGCAATTACTTCGTAAACGAAAAGTTTTTCTAGTATAAAAAAGGTATTTATTAAATAATATAGAATATTAAGAATATAAATATGGCAGTTAGTAGGGAGTGGTTCATGGTATAGGAAGCTATTATTCATCTTTGTCCTGAAAATTGAAGAAATAATAAGGGGGGAACATAATGGAATCAACAGTTTGGTCATTAGTACCACCAATTTTAGCAATTATTATGGTGTTATTAACAAAGCGAGTACTATTGTCACTAGGAGTAGGAATCGTGGCGGCAGCTCTTTTTATTGATAGTTTTGATGTTTTAGGATCTATTGTGTTGATATGGGAGGCATTTAAAGGCGTTTTTGTAGCCGAAGGAGCATGGAATACTTGGAATGTCTTTCTTCTATTATTTGTACTTATGCTTGGTATATTAACTGCTTTTGTTAGTATGATGGGCGGGACCGCAGCATTTGCAGAATGGATGATTAAACGGGTGAAAACTAGAGTAGATGCTCAAGTCATGACAATGCTACTAGGTATTATTGTTTTTGTAGATGATTATTTTAATAGCCTTACAGTCGGTCAAGTAGCGAAGCCTGTTACAGATAAGCATCGTGTGTCTCGTGCCAAGCTAGCTTATATCGTAGATTCTACCTCTGCGCCAATTTGTGTCATTGCACCAGTTTCTAGCTGGGGAGCGTATATTATAGGGATTATTGGCACCGTATTTACAACACATGCCATTTCAGAATATAGTGCTTTTGGAGCTTTTATCCAAATTATTCCGATGAATTTTTATGTGTGGGCAGCATTGGGAGTGGCGCTAGTAATCGCTATTCGCCAAGTTGATTTTGGGCCAATGAAAAAACATGAGCAGCGAGCAATGAGTACTGGGGAGGTTTTGAATCCGGAAAATAAGGATAAGGTAGACGTGGCAGCGAAACTGCCAACAAGTGAATCAAGTCGAATTAGTGATTTGCTGATTCCAATTGCCGTATTATTCATCTCTACTATTGTTTCTATCTACGTGAATGGATTAGTAGCTATAGAGGGTGAAAAGACATTAATTAACATATTCGGAAATGCTGACGTATCTGTAGCCTTATTATATGGTGGAATCATCGGTTTAGTAATAACATTTGCGCTGTTTAGTCGTCATATTATTACGGGTAAGCTTTCAGGCAAGCACTTTATTACGGGAATCATAGGAGGAACTAAATCTATGCTTCCTGGTTTCGTCATTTTAATTTTCGCTTGGGCCATTGTAGACTTAATCGGTCAGTTAGGAACGGGTACTTATTTAGCAGGTATTGTAGAGGCCACTAATATTAGCTTAACATTTTTACCATTCATCATTTTTGTCATGGCAGGCTTTATAGCATTTTCTACAGGAACTTCATGGGGATCTTTTGGTATTCTATTGCCAATTGCTGGGGAAATTGCAGCCGCAACAGACGTGTCATTAATTCTTCCAATATTGGCAGCAGTGCTGTCTGGGGCAGTTTTTGGTGATCATTGTTCTCCTATTTCAGATACTACGATTCTGTCATCTACTGGGTCTAGCTGTCATCATATTGATCATGTTACTACCCAAATACCCTATGCACTTGTTGCAGCAATGATTGCAGGTTTAGGCTATTTAATCTTTGGTATGACAGAAAGTGTTTGGTTAGGTCTAGCTATAGTAATTGTTAGTATTACAGCTTTATTTGCTTTTACAAGAAGAAAAAATGCAACAGATAAAATCAATGAAGAGCCAATTGCAAAATAATTAGGTAATTTGTATGATTTATTTTCAGTATATTGTCAATTTTAAAAAGTTACTATATACTGTTGATATATAAATGAAATATCGTTTCAATATTTGAAACGGATGGAGGGTAATAATGGCCTTTATTTCTGATAAAGTAGAAAGCTTACCACCCTATTTGTTTTCGGAATTTCAGAAAAAGAAAGAGCAGCTTCTCGCAAAGGGAGTAGATGTTATCGACTTAGGGATAGGTGCTCCTGATTTGCCAACTCCGGAATTTATTTGTCAGGTTCTAGCAGAAGAGGTGATGCATACAGAAAATCACCGCTATTCCACATACAGTGGATGTAGGGAGTTTAAGGAAGCGGTAGCTGAATTCTATTTAAAGCGGTATCGCGTTTCGCTGGATCCCGATTCAGAAGTGCTAGCGCTTATTGGCTCTAAAGAGGGTATAGCTAATTTGATACAAGCGGTCATCAATCCCGGAGACAAAGTAATCGTACCTGATCCAGGGTATCCTGTTTATCGTAATGGAGTTCATTTAGCTGGAGGAGAGAGTGTTTCATTACTTCTAGATAAAGAGAATAATTATATTCCCATGTATTCCAGTCTTACTAAAAAAGATGCGCTAGAAGCAAAGCTAATGTTTCTTAATTACCCTAGCAACCCAACTGCTACGGTAGCTGATATAAGCACTTATTTGGAAGCGATTACATTTTGTCATGATCATCAAATTGTTTTAGCTAATGATGCAGCATATGATCTTGTGACATTTGGAGACCATCGAGCCCCAAGTGTTTTACAAGTACCTGATGCCAAGGATTATGCTGTTGAGCTAGGATCATTATCCAAAAGTTTTAATATGACTGGCTGGCGGATTGGCTATGTCGTAGGTAATAGGAAGATCATAAAGGCCCTGTCTACATTAAAGAGTAATATTGATACATGCCAGTTTATTCCGATACAGAAGGCAGCAGCAGCAGCTTTAAGAGGTGACTTCTCGACAGTACAAGAAAATAATATGATTTACAAACACCGTATGGAGAAACTGTACAATGCATTAAGGGAAGTAGGTATATCTGCTGCAAAACCAAAGGGAACTATATTTATCTGGGCTGAAGTACCAGATGGATACACATCGCTTGAATTTGCGAATCAATTATTGGACGAAGTAGGTCTTATTGTTACACCTGGGACAGCTTTTGGAACACAGGGCGAAGGGTTTATTCGAATTACACTTTCTGTAAGTTCGAAACGATTGGATGAAGTGATCAGCCGCTTAAAGCAGCTTAATTGGAAAGGGTGACAATATGCAAGTTACGAATACAACAGAGACAGCAGCAAAAGCCATTATTACCTGTTTAAAAAGAGAAGGTATAGAACGTGTGTTTTGCGTGCCAGGAGAAAGTTATCTGCCTGTACTAGACGCATTACATGACGAAACATCTATTCAAGTAATCTCGGCAAGACATGAAGGCGGAGCTGCTTTTATGGCGGAGGGCTATGCAAAATCAGCGCTGAAGCCTGGTATTGTTCTTGCAACAAGAGGAGTAGGTGCGGCAAACCTTTCCATTGGTGTACATACAGCTTATCAGGATTCCACACCAATGGTTGTGTTTCTTGGGCAGGTGCATAGTAAATTTAGAGGTAAAGAGGGCTTTCAAGAAGTAGATTTAGATCAATACTTTCAATCTATTGCTAAATGGGCGGTTGAATTAAAGGATGCAGAGCGGACTCCAGAGATTGTGCAGCGCGCTTTTCGAATTGCCACGTCAGGACGACCAGGGCCTGTTATCATTTCGTTGCCAGAGGATGTTCTAAAACAGGAAGCACGGATGAAGTATGGACCAGTGATTCATAGACCAACTCCTGCACCATCGATGACAGAAGTGAAAAAAGTCGAGAGTCTTTTGGATAGTGCCAAGCGTCCGGTAATTATTGCTGGAGGAGGAGTGAAAAGTGCAGGCGCTGAACAGCAATTAAAGCAGTTTGCAGAAACATATCATTTACCTGTAGTTACTGCCTTTCGACGTCATGATGTATTCCCGAACAACCATTTGTTATATGCCGGTCATTTAGGACTTGGCACAGCAAAAGAAATATTGGAGACAGTTCGTGCAGCAGATGTTGTCTTGGCAATGGGAACGAGACTTTCTGAAGTAACGACCCAGGATTATTCGCTTTTGTCACCTGATCAAACACTGATCCACATTGATATTGATTATAACAGTATTGGAAAAAGCTTTACACCAGTTCTTGGCATCGTAGCTGATATGAAAGAGGCGCTTTATCAACTTGAAAAAATTACTGTTAAGCAATCGTGGACAACGTGGGCATTTGAACGAAATGCAGCCTTTATCAGAGCAAGTCGCTTAGAAGTAGAAACAGAAGACCCTATTAATTCTCATATTATCGATTATTTAATCAAAACGTTACCGGAGAATGCCTTAATTACAAATGATGCCGGTAACTTTGCTGGCTGGGTCCATAGCTACTATCCTTTTAAGTATCCCCATACGTATGTAGGTCCTACCTCTGGAGCAATGGGTTATGGGATGCCAGGGGCTATCGGAGCTAAGCTCGCTCTTCCAGATCGGTTAGTTGTTTCATTTTCTGGAGATGGCGGTTTTATGATGACGTGCCAAGAGCTGGAAACAGCTGTAAGATATGATATTCCTATCATATGTCTCGTTTTTAATAATAAGATGTATGGTACGATCCGGATGCATCAGGAAATGCATTACCCCACGAAGGTGATGGCAACAGATTTAGGGGATGTTTCCTTTAAAGACTTAGCAATTAGCTTAGGAGCAGTGGGGTACTGTGTGTCATCATCTCAGGAATTTAAGGTTGCTTTTGCAGAGGCTTGTCAGCTTAAAAGGCCTGTGTTGATTGAGATCTTAACGGATAAGGAGCAGATTTCTGTTTCATCAACAATATCACAAATACGTGATCGAGCTATGGAACAGTAATATAAATTGGAAAAATTAAAGGAGGTTTTTCAGATGACAGCAACGTTGCAAACAAAGAAACTATCAAATTTTATTAATGGCGAGTGGGTGACGGTAGATTCATCGACAGCTGTTATTAATCCAGCGAATGGGGAAGAAATCGTTCAAGTACCTTTATCTGGAAAGGAAAGTGTTGATGTCGCTCTAGCAGCGGCTAAGCAAGCACAGAAAGAATGGGCATTGGTTCCTGCACCGCAGCGAGCAGAGGTGTTGTATCAAGTTGGGAACATAATGAAAGAACGAAAAGAGAGGCTATCTCAATTATTAACCATGGAAAATGGAAAAGTAATTGAAGAGGCTCGGGGAGAAGTTCAAGAAGGAATTGATATGGCCTTTTATATGGCTGGTGAAGGGCGTAGATTATTTGGGCAAACAACTCCAGCTGAATTAAAGGATAAATTTGCAATGAGTCAGCGTTGTCCTGTTGGTGTTGTTGGTATTATTACTCCGTGGAACTTTCCAATAGCTATTGCCACATGGAAGTCGTTCCCTGCAATTGTTGCTGGAAATGCAGTAATTTGGAAACCAGCTACGGAGACACCAATCATGGCATATGAGTTAGCAAAGATATTTGAAGAAGCAGGTCTGCCAAAGGGAGTAATTAACGTTGTATTTGGTGGAGGTTCTATCGTTGGCGATGCCATGGTTCACCATGACGATATTCGAATTATTTCTTTTACAGGATCAAATGAGACTGGTAGAAACATTGCAGCAGAATGTGGAAAGCAATTAAAGAAAGTATCTTTGGAGATGGGTGGCAAGAACGCAGTTATTGTAATGGATGATGCAGACATTGATCTTGCAGTCGAAGGGATTCTTTGGAGTGCATTCGGTACAAGTGGTCAGCGCTGTACTGCCTGTAGTAGAGTAATTGTTCATGAGCGTGTAAAAGAAACGCTTGAAGAAAGATTATTAGTAGAGATGGAGAAATTGACGATTGGAGATGGGCTAGATCAATCGGTAAAAGTTGGACCTATTATTAATAAATCAGGTTTGAATAAGATTAAGCAATATGTAGAAATTGGAAAAGAAGAGGGAGCGAAACTATTGGCTGGAGGCTTTGTATGGCAGAATGGAGTAAGTCAAGGTGGACATTATTTTGCACCAACTCTATTTACGGATGCCAAGCCTTCGATGCGGATTGCCCAGGAAGAAATATTTGGCCCAGTTGTCTCTCTAATTCCTGTAAAAAGCTTTGAGGAAGCGATTGAAGTGAATAATGGGGTTAGCTATGGTTTATCAAGCTCTATATTTACGAAAGATGTGAATCAAGTATTCCAAGCCCAACGTGATTTAGATACTGGAATTGTCTATGTTAATGCAGGTACTACTGGAGCAGAGATTCATTTACCATTTGGTGGTACAAAGGGAACCGGCAATGGTCACCGCGATTCAGGTGTGCAAGCATTGGACGTATTTACGGAGTGGAAAGCAGTTTATGTAGATTATAGTGGAAAACTGCAACGTGCTCAAATCGATGTCGATTAGTAAATAAAAGTAAATCTTCATCGGGTAGGGTATTACTACCCGTTAACCAGCGACAGACTGGAATACTTCATGAATATGATGTAGAAGGAGTGGATGGAATGAAGATAGGGGTATTAGGATCAGGATTAATGGGTAAAGAAGCTGCACGTGATTTGGTTACAAGTGAAGGAGTTACTGCTGTAGGATTAGCAGATATTGATTTAGCACGCGCACAAGATATATGTGAGCAGTTACAATCCACGAAATTGACTGCATATCAGGTCAACGCAGCTGATAAACAGGAATTAGCTAATTATATGCGCCGATTTGACGTGATTATTAATGCATTATTTTATTCGTTTAATGAAGTAGTTGCGCAAACTGCAATTGAGGTCGGAGTAAATGCTGTTGATTTAGGTGGACATATTGGCCATATGACAGATAAAGTCTTAGCTTTGAAAGAGGAAGCCAAAGCTGCTGGAGTTACTTTAATTCCAGATCTAGGGGTAGCCCCTGGAATGATTAATATTCTTTCTGGATACGGTAACAGTAAATTAGATAAGCTAGAATCTATAAAACTCTATGTTGGTGGGATTCCAGTTAAACCAGAAGCACCGCTTGAATATAATCATGTATTTTCGATGGAAGGTGTATTTGATCATTATACAGATCCATCCTTGATTATACGAGACGGAGTGAAGCAGGAGATTCCATCTTTGTCTGAAGTAGAGCGAGTCTATTTTGAAAAATTTGGACCGCTTGAAGCATTTCACACTTCAGGTGGTACTTCAACTCTCTCTATATCTTATCCTCATTTGCAGACACTAGAATATAAGACGATTCGCTACCCAGGTCATGCGGAGAAGTTTAAGCTTTTAGTAGATTTAAACTTAACACGTACGGACTATCAAGTGGATATTAATGGTCAACAAGTAAGTCCAAGAGATGTTTTCTTAAAGGTTCTTGACCCAATTGTCGAGCTAGGGGAAAAAGATGATGCGGTTTTATTACGTGTTGTTGTCTCTGGTCAAAAGGACGGACAATCTACGACGTATTCGTATGAAATGACGACATATAAAGATAGAAAAACCCAAGTAACTGCTATGGCTAGAGCAACAGCTAACACTATTTCGGTTGTAGCACAAATGATTGCCAACCAAACAATTACAAAGAAAGGTGTCTATCCGCCAGAGCAAATTGTTCCAGGTGATCCATACATGAAGGAAATGGCAAAACGTGGGGTAAACATTATGGAAAAAGAAAACGTAGTAAAGACACATGTTAAGATATAGATAGATTATTCATCCCTCTGCAATGAAGCGGAGGGATTTAACTTTAAATCTCAGCAAGGAGTCTATCGATGAATCAAAGCGTAATGAAAGCATTAAAAATTGTAGAGTTATTTAGAGAAGGTGCTCAAGAATTATCCTTAAAAGAGATCTCCAATCAAGCGAAAATGCCAAAACCTACTGCTTATCGATTACTAACCACGTTAGAACAAAATGGTTATCTAAACAAAACGAAGGAAACGGAGCATGATGTGAAATACCAATTAGGGTTGAAATTTTTGGAGCTAGGAAATTTAGTTTCTGATAGACTTGAAGTAAGGGGGATAGCTTTACCTTATATGGAGAAATTAGCAAAGGAAATTAATGAAGTTATCCACCTTGTCATCGTGAATCAAAATGAGGCTACTTATATTGAAAAGGTAGAAAGCTCAAGAGCACTTCGTCTTAATACTAGAATTGGTAGGAGTGTACCATTATATATTGGGTCTGGACCAAAATTGCTTCTGGCCTTTTTGACAAGTGAGCGGCAGGAGGCTATTATCAATCAATCGGAGCTTATATCTACACATCATCCGATTAATAAAGAGCAGTTAAAGGAAGAAGTAAAGCAAATTCAAAAAAATGGTTATGCATATAGCATTGGAGAGCAGGATGAGGATACGACAGGAATATCCTATCCGATCTATAATTTTCAACAAAAGGTTGTTGCTGCATTAGCAGTAAGTGGTCTTTCCAGCCATTTCGAAGGAATTAATTTGGAGTTAATAAAACAAGAAACAGCTAAAACTGCAGCTGAAATTTCACAAAAGCTGGGCTATCAATCAGCTGATCAAGATTAGAGGAGGGATTTGTAACTTGAATACAGTATTCATTGCAGGGCATGCTCGTTTGCCTTCAGGAATGGCAGCCCAAAGCATTTATCAGACCTTAACAATTACAGCTGAAATTGATAAAAAATACGGTGTTATTGTGGCAGCGGGCTGTACATTAGCTACGGATCATGGAAAAGATTTTGTCCAGCAATTATTAAGAGGTCATAGTCTACAAGATGGTATCGAAAAACCAGTTGAACTTATTAAGAAACATTACTTAGGAAAAGCAGGTAATGCATTATCATCGGCTTTGAAGGATTTGTATAAACAATATCAAAGCTGTTATGAACAAACATAAATGAACATGTACAAGGGTATTAGATTTCGGCAAAAATTGGGAACTTGAAAGAATACGAGTTTTGTATGAACGACAATTGGGAACGGTGGTCTGATAGGGGAATGCTCACCTCAACAAAGGAAATGAATATGATTGTTATGGAAAAATGGTGTTCCTTTATAAAATGCATATCTAGTATGTAGGAAAAGAAGCTGTCTTTTGAGACAGCCCCCTTTTAGCAATAAATCTAGTTATTATTGATCAATACCAATAGATATATATTTTTTCTCTACGAATTCATCCATACCATGATGGCCACCTTCTTTTCCGATACCTGATTGCTTTATACCACCAAATGGAGCCTCGGGCGTTGCAGGGAAGACGTCATTAACACCGACAATACCATAATCAAGCTTTTCTGAAACGCGGATAGCTCGATTGGTATTTTCCGTAAATATATATGCTGCTAGCCCGTAATCCGTATTGTTTGCCTTTTGAGTGACATCCACTTCATCTGTGAATGTTTGGATAGGTATAACTGGTCCAAAGGTTTCTTCGTGCATAATTTTCATGTCTTCTGTAACATTAGATAAAATCGTTGGTTGATAATAATGACCTGGTAAATCACCTTCCCACAGCTTTCCTCCGTGAGCTACAACAGCTCCTTTATCCATTGCATCCTCTACATGAGATTGTACCTTTTCACAGGCTTGCTTATTTATTAATGGCCCAATCTCTGTATCTTTTTCTATTCCTAAACCTATCTTTAGATTTTTTACTTTTTCTTTTAAAAGCTGTGCAAATTTATCCGCGATAGAGGAATGAACATATAAGCGGTTTGTGCATATACATGTTTGCCCATTATTTCTAAATTTACTTCCTAAAACGAGTGACGTTGCTTTTTCAATATCAGCATCTGCAAAGACAATACTTGGAGCATGACCACCTAGCTCAAGCGATAATTTCTTTAAGTGTTCGGCACTTTCTCTCATTAAATATTTCCCAACAGCAGTTGATCCAGTAAAAGTAATTAGACGCACATTTTTATTGGTGAGTAATCGTTTTCCAATTGCCCGTGCATCACCAGTTACTAGATTTACTACACCTTTAGGCAATCCAGCACGTTCAAATAGCTTGATAATTTCTATTGCGGATAAAGGTGTCTCTGGGGCTGGTTTTAATACTACTGTACAGCCAGCGGCTAATGCAGGAGCTAATTTACGGGTAATCATCGATGAAGGGAAGTTCCATGGTGTTATTGCTCCTACAACGCCTACCGCTTGAGGAATGACAACAAGTCGCTTGGATTTTATGGAAGAAGGGATCCACTCGCCGTAATTCCTGCTCGCTTCCTCTGCATACCAAAGCAGAAAACCAGCAGCACCTTTTACTTCTCCAATTGCTTCTTTTAAAGGCTTCCCTTGCTCCAATGTTAGTATTTTACCGAGACGTTCTGCATCATCAAGCATGAGTTGAGAAGCTCTATATAAATAACGTGACCTTTCTCTTCCGGTTTTGTTGCTCCATACAGGAAATGCTTCTGAAGCAGCTTGAATAGCCCGATCCGTTTCTTTCCCTCCAGCAAAAGCAACATGAGTTATAGGTTCTAAGGTAGCTGGATTATAAATTGTATCAGTTGTATCTTCATGAATATCTTCCCACACTCCATTAATAAATACGCTCCTTGTAAATGCATCAAACATGATAAAGCCTCCTTTTAAAAAAGATCAAACACCCGGTAGCAAACCAGGTGCATCACTACTATTACTTTATTCTCCAAGTAATTCCTATTAGAACCTTAATGAAGCGATTATCTAAAAATCTCACCATCTCTTGCTGTTTTTAGTCAGTTAATCAATTCATTTTGCTCCCATCCAGGTAGCATGTTGTTTAATGTTTTATCTTTACGATAGCCAAGCACATATTCAGCCTGCATAATCGTGTGAATTTCACGTGTCCCTTCATAGATGACAGGTGCCTTAGAATTACGTAAGTAGCGTTCTACTGGATATTCATCAGAAAACCCATAGGCACCATGAATTTGGACAGCATCATCTGCAGCCTTATTAGCGAAATCACAGGCCTGCCATTTTGCTAATGAGGTTTCCCTTGTATTGCGTTTTCCTGCGTTTTTTAATTCTCCAGCACGATAAACAAGCAATTTACTCATTTGCAAACCCGCTTCCATATTTGCAATCATTTGTTGAACTAATTGATGTTTACCAATTTCTTTACCAAAAGTTGCTCGTTCATGACAATATTTAATACTTGCCTCTAGACAAGCCATGATTTGGCCCACTGCTCCAGCTGCAACTGTAAATCTACCATTGTCCAGTGCAGACATAGCGATTTTGAAGCCTTCTCCTTCTTCGCCAAGTAAATTTTCCTTTGGTACTTTAATATGATCGAAGAATATTTCACCGGTGTTTCCAGAACGAATGCCTAATTTACCTTTAATTGCTTTAGAAGAAAAACCTTCCCATTCCCTTTCAATAATGAAAGCCGAGATTCCTTTATGCTTTTCAGATCGTTCTTTTGTATAGGCGAAAACGATAAAGTTATCGGCAGTATCGCATAACGAAATCCATGTTTTTTGACCATTAAGAATATAATAGTCACCTTGCTTTGTTGCAGTTGTCTCTAATGCTGCAACATCTGATCCAGCGCCAGGCTCCGTTAAACCAAAAGCACCGATCTTTTTTCCCTGTGCTTGAGGTACTAAGTACTTCTGTTTTTGTTCTTCATTCCCCCACTGTAATAAAGTCATACTATTTAAACCAGTATGAACGGATACGGCAGTACGAAATGCAGTATCTCCACGTTCAAGCTCTTCGCAAACAATAGCAAGGGCGTTATAATCCATACCGCTTCCTCCATATTCCTCTGGAATACATACACCCATTAAACCTAAATTTGCGAGCTTTTGTATGATCGTAGGGTCAAATTTTCCTTCCCTATCCCATTGAGAAATATAAGGCATTATTTCTTTATCCGTGAACGTTCTTACGGTGTCTCTTAACATATTTTGTTCCTCCGTGAAATTGAAATTCATTTAAACAACTCCCTTATATTTTTTTATTTGATACACCTAATTGCTTGAAAATTACACTATTATGTTCTCCGGCATCAGGTGGATGGTGCCTATAAGTAACTGGCGTACGTGATAATTTTAATGGACTTCCTATCATATTAATTGTTCCTGCGGTAGGGTGGGGAAGATTAATAAACATTTCACGGGCAAGTAACTGTTTATCGTTTGCTACCTCAGCAATGTTTTGAATAGGACCACATGGTATTTTCTGTTGCTTGCATTTTTCTAACCAGTCGTTAGTAGGATAATGCAACAATACATTTTGGAGCAGAGGAATTAACTCTTCTCGATGCTCCACTCGATTAGGATTAGTCAGAAACCGTGGATCTGTTTTTAATTCAGGCTTATTAATAACGTCGCAGAGTGCCTGGAATTGTCTATCATTCCCTACTGCAATTACCATCTCACCATCTTTTGTTTTGAAGGTCTGATACGGTACAATGTTTGCATGGTTATTTCCCAATGGAGTTGGTATCTTACCTGACATTAAATAATTGCTACCTATATTAACAAGTGCACTGACCGCAGTATCGTATAAAGCTATATCTAATTTTTGCCCTTTTCCAGACTGGCTTCTTTCCAGCAGTGCACCTTGAATACCTATGCATGCATATAATCCTGTCAGAATATCCGTTATTGCTACACCTAGCTTTTGTGGTCCAGTATCTTCATCTCCAGTAATGCTCATTAAACCACTCATAGCTTGAATAATAAAATCGTATCCAGGCATGGCCTGATAAGGTCCAGTTTCACCAAAACCAGTAATAGAGCAGTAGATGAGACCGGGATTTATTTCCGAAAGCGTTTCGTAGTCTAATTCGAATCGTTCCATCGTTCCAGTCCGAAAATTATTGATGACGACATCGCTCTCTCTAATCAGTTCTTTAATTTGTTTTATTCCTTCTTTAGACTTTAAATCGATCGTAATACTCTTTTTATTACGATTCGTACAAAGATAATACGCGCTTACTCCTTCTTGAAAGGGCGGTCCCCATTTCCGAGTTTCATCACTTCCACCTGGTGCTTCTACTTTAATAACCTCTGCACCAAGATCACCAAGAACCATTGTGCAATAAGGTCCTGCTAGTACTCTTGATAAATCAAGTATACGAATATGCTCTAAAGCACCTGCCATGTTTTCACTCCTTTTTGTAGAATTAAAAAGCCAATTCAAACTAAATTACAGTGCACTGTAATTTGAGTTGAACTGGCTTTTACCTGTTGATACGGCTCTGGTATGGAGCTGTGAACAGGTTAGGCAGCTTATTGATAGGTAAATAGATGAACGAAAATCAATAATGCATATGCAGTTAATTCTTATTATTCAGTATACTATTATCTATTTGGTTTGTAAACGTTTTCTTTATGGGTTTATGAATATGGAGAATGAGTGGTATTTGTGCAAAATTAGGATGTGTATAAAGAAAGCTTGTAAAGAAACAAAGGGGTCTCTTTACAAGCAGATTAAGAAGAAGTCTAGTATTTATTTTATAAGTAGTCTAAACCTCGTTGCTCAACTATTTTATCCATAGGAGTTTTAGAAGTTCTTTTATTATTTGGTTGCTTTTTGTAATTTATTAATCATTTTTAGGGCTCTGCCTGTTCCAATAGCAACGGATTCAAGTGGATTTGGTGCCAGATGTACTGGAACGATAATTTCTGTAGAAAGCCATTCCTGCATGCCATTTAATAGCGCGCCACCACCAGTTAAAACAATCCCGTGATCTACTATATCTCCACTTAGCTCTGGTGGGCAATTTTCAAGTGTTGAACGAATTGTTTCTAATACTTGCTCTAAAGACTCTTTCAATGCAATATGAATTTCCTTTGATGTAATGGTAACTGTTTTAGGTAGTCCTGTTACCATATCTCGTCCTCGAATTTCCATTGTTTCTTCCTTATGATTCGGATGAGCATAGCCAATTTCCATTTTAATATTTTCTGCTGTCCGCTCTCCAATTAAAATATTATAGTTTTTACGGATATGATGAATAATTTCTTCATCCATTTTGTCTCCACCGATACGAACGGAATTACAGGAAACAACTCCACCGAAAGATATGATACCAACCTCTGAAGTTCCACCACCAATATCAACAATAACATTTGCAATGGGCTCATCAACTGGTAGGTCTGCACCAATTGCAGCAGCGATTGGTTCTTCGATTAGATGTACGTGTTTTGCACCATAGCTTGTTACAGCGTTATGAATAGCACGGCGTTCTACTGTTGTACTTCCAGAAGGAGTACAAACAACTACAACTGGTTTACGCATGGACATTCCGATTTTTTTGCTCACTTTTTTCAAGAATTCTTTAAGCATTTGAGCAGTTACATCATAATCTGCGATTACACCATCTTTTAACGGGCGAATAGGTATAATGTTTTGCGGTGTTTTCCCTACCATTTCTTTTGCTTCCGCTCCAACCGCAACTACTTGTTTTGTATTTACATCAATAGCAACAACAGAAGGTTCATTTAATACAATACCTTTAGATTTCGAATATATGAGTATATTAGCAGTACCAAGGTCGATTCCAATCTCAGCAGTAGATAACATAATTTAGATCCTCCAATGATGACAATTTTATCTTTTATAATAGTTCTCTTATTGATTATAGTTTTAGGGGGTAGATATACAAGTGTTACTTTTTGGAAAAATAATTAAGAGATGAAAAGACTATTATACTACAATGTAAAGAAGATTTGCCCCTATTTTACGTGACATTTCTATTACAAATTGTTAGAAGCTGTAATATAACATCTGGATTTGCAACCATGTCAACACTAATTTTATTGTAATTTTTTCCTATATATTGTTATTTTTCCTGTGTACGCTTTTCGCTAAAAAAATGAATCCCTATAAATAATAGGTTTAGAGAATTGCTAATACCATGTTCGCATGTGAGTCAATCGATTGGCAAGCTCTTCCATAAATATTACAAAAAATCCATGCTATGATGATTTTGCACGAAACAAAACAACGATAAGGAGCGTGTCACATCAATGATTAAAAAGATAGGCATAGTTACTGCATTATCTACTGCATTACTATTTGGAGGGGCTTTTTCATCTTCTGCTGATGCTTCTGCAAAAGACTTTTCGCAGAATCATATATACAAAATCTTCTATTCTATTAATGGGGATTGGAAGAGTATTTCTGAGGATAATTTAAATGATTTACTAGCTAAATATATGAATAAATTCCAATTAAACTGGAATGAAATCAATTGGGATAAAATTCATGTCGAAAAGCAAGATAAATCAAACGCAGAAAAACCAGCAAAAAATGAAAAACCTGCCAAAGAAGATCAAGCAGATCAAAACGACAAACCGGCTAAAGAACAAGAAAAATCAGAAGAACCTAAGCAACCAGCTAAAGAACAAGAGAAACCTGAAGAGCCAAAACAACCAGAACAATCAGAGGAAACACCAGATAAAGAACAGCCTGCCGAGGAGCAGCAACCTGAAAAACAACCAGAGCAAAATAATAATCAACAACAAACAGAAGAACAACCTAGTCAAAATGAAGAGCAAGCACAATCTCAAGAATTAAGTCAGTTTGAGCAAGAAGTAGTTGATTTGACAAACCAAGAAAGAGCTAAGCAAGGTCTACCAGCTCTTAAAGTGGATACAGAGCTAAGTAAAGTTGCGCGTGAAAAATCAAAAGATATGGCAACAAATGGCTACTTTTCACACAATAGTCCAAATTATGGTTCTCCATTTGATATGATGAAGCAGTTTGGTATTAGCTATAAAACAGCAGGTGAAAATATTGCTAAAGGGCAAAGAACTCCTCAAGAAGTAGTGAATGCTTGGATGAACAGTGAAGGTCACCGTGCAAATATTATGAATGCTAATTTCACTCACATTGGAGTGGGGTATGTTGAGCAAGGCAATCACTGGACTCAACAATTTATTGGAAAATAAGTAGTTTAGGAGATTGACTGAGGTCAATCTCTTTTTTTATAAGTTAAGAAAGTATAAAATCAGCGCAATGACTGCGTTAAGCCAAGTAGTTATTTTGAAATGTTTGATGTATATTGGCAATGCTCCGACGAATTACTTCGC
>NZ_CANMAB010000067.1:0-21714 GCF_947495635.1 uncultured Virgibacillus sp.
ATCAAACATTTCAAAATAACTACTTGGCTTAACGCAGTCATTGCACTGATTTTATACTTTCTTAACTTATAAAAAAAGCGCCTGTTGCCAATGGCTCAGACACTTTTCCTTCTCTATTATTTAATTGTAAGTGTTTCTTCATAGGCTTGTTGAAATTTTTGTATATCTCCAGCACCCATAAATATTAACACACTATCTTCGTATTTTTTTAAAGCTTCTGTATGAGAAAGCTCTAAAATAGCGCTGTGATCAATCAATTTTTGAAGATCTTCAATCGTTAACTGACCAGTTTCTTCTCTTGCCGAGCCAAAAATATCACATAAATAAACGCGATCTGCTTGACTAAGACTGTCAGCAAATTCTTGTAGAAATGTTTTCGTTCTTGTAAATGTATGTGGTTGAAAAATAGCTACAACAGATTTATTCGGATACTTTTTACGAGCTGATTCAATGGTAGCGGTAATTTCTTTTGGATGATGCGCATAATCATCAATAAGTACTTGATTTCCAATTTTCTTTTCAGTAAAACGTCGTTTTACCCCACCGAAAGTGGCTAGTTGTTTGATACTCTCAGCGTCAATGCCTTCATAATGACAAATTGCCGTAACGGCTAACGCATTTAAGATATTATGGTCTCCGTACATTGGTATGGAAAAAGTATCATAATACGTATTACGAACAAATACATCAAATTCGGTACCATGATCCGTTTCTACAATATTCTGCGCCTGAAAATCATTCGTATCTGCAAATCCATAATATACGACCGGAACTTTTGCTTGGATTTGTTGTAATTGTTCATCATCACCACATGCAATTATTCCTTTCTTTACTTGGTCTGCCATTGATTGGAATGCTGCAAATACGTCATCAATACTAGTAAAGTAATCCGGATGATCAAAATCAATATTTGTCATGATTGCGTAGTCCGGTTCATATCGTAAAAAATGACGACGATACTCACATGCCTCAAACACAAAATATTTACTATCAACATGTCCCTTCCCTGTGCCATCTCCAATTAAATAAGATATCGGGAATGAACTATTTAACACGTGAGCAAGTAGTCCCGTTGTCGACGTCTTTCCATGAGCTCCTGTGACAGCAATGCTTGTATACTGTTTTAACCACTCACCTAAAAACTCATGATATCTATAAAACGTAACACCTTGTTTCTTTGCTTCCTTTATTTCTAAATGATCATCAGGGAATGCGTTTCCTGCAATGACTGTATAATCTTCTTTGATGTTGCTTTCTGAAAAAGGTAGAATGGGAATGCCTTTACTCTCCAATGCTTCCTGTGTAAAAAATCGCTTTTCTACATCTGATCCCTGCACATTTTCACCCGAATCGTAAAGAATTTGTGCAAGAGCACTCATTCCTGTTCCCTTTATACCAATAAAATGGTAAGTTGTCATAAAAGAACCTCCATATTGAACGTAAAAGGATTCAAAATCATCTCTTTATTTATATATTTTTTACAGCTATTTTTTCATTATAGCAAATCCCTCAGAGGAATAAAATAATAACCAAGAATTTCAATACATTCTAATTATTCTTTGCCATTTTCACCTATAAATGGTACTTTTTCTAAACGTGGGTTAGGGCGATAACGTCGACCTTCTTTTGCTTCAGGCGTACCATTCAGTAATACGTTATCTCCGGTAAAGCCGATATTAAGCTTTAATAAGCTTCTTCCTACGCCATACATATCTACTGGTACACCAAGTTCTTCAAATTGAACGATACGATCTTCTGTAAATCCACCACTAACCATTATTTTTACATGGGAATATCCTTCTTCATCTAATGCATTACGCAAAGCAAAAATTAACTCAGGATTTACTCCTCTTGGATCAAATGTCCCCATTAAATGGTGATTTCTTAAGAAATACTTATCTACAAGTGTACGAGAAGTATCCAATCGAACTGATTTTAATTCCTTACCAAACTCACTTGCCACTTTCAATGAATCCGTTATTACATCATTATTATAATCAACAAGTGCGGCTAAATCATCTTCTGGGAAAAGTTCATGGTAGGCTTTGCAAGCAGCTACAATATCGCCTCGAAACATTTGAATAAGTGCATGAGGCATTGTCCCCATCCCTTCTTTTCCCCACCATTCATTCATTGCATGTGTTGCTTGGGCAGTTGATCCTCCAATAAACGCGGCATAACCATCCCCAGCTTGCTGCGTATAGTGATCGTCCCGATCCCCCATAAAAATAACAGGTTTTTGCTTACCAGAAGTACGTGCAGCTTTTACCACATTGTATACATTCGTAGCGACAGATGTTCTTCTGGAAAGTATCCCGTCAATGATTCCCTCTAAAAAGCCAAATTGATGGTAGCCTCCAGAAACGGTTAATACAGATTCGAAAGGATGAATTTTATCTCCATCCTTTAATGAATGTATGTCTAATGTTTCAGGTTGATCCGCAAAGGTATGTAATAGTGCTATTGCTTCATCTGTCCCACATAGTACGGCATCCGACTTTTGAAAAAATTGCATGGTTACTTGATTATCAGGTAA
This sequence comes from uncultured Virgibacillus sp., assembly GCF_947495635.1. Lineage (NCBI taxonomy): Bacteria > Bacillati > Bacillota > Bacilli > Caryophanales > Bacillaceae > Virgibacillus > uncultured Virgibacillus sp. The sequence continues at coordinate 2,537 of NZ_CANMAB010000067.1, forward strand.
TTTCTTCTCCGCAATTTCTTTTGTTTTAAGAAAATAGACGGCAGAGAACCAGCCTTCTTTAATTCGTTCATCAAATTTAAACGTTTTATTTGTTAATCGTTTTATTTTACCGTTTAACTTCTGCTCAATTTCCTTCATGATTTCGTTTTCTCCTTAAAATATATGATCACTATATCTAATCATATAAAAATTTCGCATAGGAAACAAGACTTACAAGTTTTACATTCCTATAGCATGTCTTCTACCTGTGACAAAGTAACCAACACTTCTCTAGGCTTACTACCATTCTGACCAGAAATTATACCACGATGTTCAAGTGTATCAATGAGTCTGGCTGCTCGATTATACCCAATTTTAAAATGACGCTGCAGCATGGAGGTACTTGCACCATTTTGCTCTAGCACAAATAATATAACATCTTGAAGAAGGTCATCCTCCTCTTCATCCATCGTAACTTGTTCTAGTAACTGTTCTTGCTCAAACAAATAATTCGGTTCTGCGATTCCTCTAACGTGATTTGTAACACGCTCAATCTCTTCATCTGAAACAAAGGGACCTTGAAGACGAATGCTTTTTCCTGCTCCATTTTCTATAAATAACATATCGCCTTTTCCTAGTAATTTTTCTGCTCCACTAGTATCTAAAATCGTTCGTGAATCCACCTGCGAAGAAACACTAAATGCAATTCGAGTTGGAATATTAGCTTTAATTAAACCAGTAATGACATCGACAGATGGACGTTGAGTAGCGAGAAGTAGATGAATGCCACAAGCTCTAGCTTTTTGGGCAATTCTGCTAATTGCATCCTCCACATCTTGTGGAGAAACCATCATTAAATCTGCTAACTCATCAATAACAATAACAATGAATGGCATTTTGTCTTGCTTACGATCCTGCTTAATCATTTTTTGATTGTATCGCTCAATATCACGCACACCTTCATGCACAAACTTCTCATAACGGTCTTCCATTTCTGCTACTGCCCATTTCAGTGCAGCTGTAGCTGCTTTTACATCTGTAATTACGGGCGAGACTAAATGAGGAATACCATTATATGGAGCGAGTTCAACCATTTTAGGGTCAATTAATAAAAATTTAACGTCTTCATGACTCGCCTTATACAATAAGCTGATTATCATGGTGTTTATACATACACTTTTTCCTGAACCTGTTGCACCAGCTATTAATCCATGTGGCATCTTTTGAATATTTGTAATAAGTGGTTGTCCTTCAATACTTAACCCTAATGCAATGGTTAATGGCGATAAACTTCGACTAAATGCTTCTGTTTCAAATATTGCTTGTAAGCCAACCATTTGTGCTTTTGGATTTGGAATCTCAATACCTATCGTATTCTTCCCTGGAATAGGAGCTTCAATTCGAATATCCTTTGCGGCCATATTAAGCTTTAAATCATCACTTAAATTTTTAACCTTACTTACCTTAACACCTAACTCCGGTTGCACCTCAAATCGAGTAACAGAAGGCCCCTGTGTTGCATTCACTACCCTGGCCCGTACATTAAAGTGTGTTAAGGTTTGTTCAAGTAACTTCTGCTGTCCTTCCATCCACCTTCGGTCATCTGCACCGGCTTTTTCTATATCATTTAGAAGGTAGTATGGTATACGATGCTCCTTATTATTTTTCTCAGGAGCTGTTGTTTTTATGATCTTCTCCTCTTGCTTTTGTTTTTGCTTTGATTTTTCAAATAAATTCTTTTTATCTCGTGGTGTCATCATAACATTGAACGGAACCGTCTTCACACTATCGCGATTTTGTTTTCGCTTTTCGGATCGTTTTATCTGTTTCTCAGGTTCTGGACGGCTATCTAATTCCTCTTTGTCATATGAATGATCTTGATTCTCTTGTTGTATGGAGTCATCTTGCACGATAAAATTCGATTCATCAACCTCATCCTGTTCGCGCAATAAATTTCGCTGTTCACCCTCGGCATCAGGCAGTTCTTTTTCTTTTAAAGGTGCTTCTGCTACAATTGACTCACTTTCATCGAACAGCTTTTGCTCCTCTCGACTGTTGTTTTCTTCCTTTCTTTGGTAGGCTGGTATATTCTCAACTTTTTTTTCTTCATGTCTTGGCCGAAAACCGTAGATTGGCGAAGGGACTTCAGTTGGGCGAAACGGTATATCTGGATCTTTTTTATACACCTTGTTCGCATTATGATTATTTTGCTTCTCTGATTTTTCACGTCGTTCAACCGAAACATGTTGACTTGTCCTGCTTTGACGCTTTCGCTGATAAGCTGGTACTTCTTTTGGCTGTTGTTCATTTACAGACTGATTGAATCGGCTAGCTTTTGTTGCTTTTCTTTGCGAATTCCGATTTTCTTCTGTTTTTGTACCTGTGATTCTCCCCGTATTATATAGTGTTCCTGTTTCTCTTACTTGCTTTCTGCTTGTCCTTTCTTCTACTCTGTCAGGAATGACTGGGAAGCGAAAAGATTTATTCGCAGGATATTGATACATCATTTTTGCCTCAAGATTACTTTTCTCAGCTGTACGGCTCTCTTCATGCTGTTTTTCTTCCTCTTCACTATCTGCAAAAAGACTCTTAATTTTTTTCTTCCAATTATCCCACACTTCAATTCACTCATTTCTATATCTATAAATCTAGTATTCCTTTATTGTAGCAGTTTTATTACGTTCATGGCAGGTTTATGTAATAAGCTAAGGCTTGGACTGTCCTCTTTTGCTTATATCTATCGAAAAAAACAACCTAAGTACTAACACAGGTTGTTTTTCTCTATTTACATTACGAATTCATTACCAACTTGATAATTATCTTCTAAAACATATATCCCCTTCTCCTTAGGGGCATTTGGTAATCCAAGTTCCTTTTGCGAGCATATCATACCATTCGAAGGAACACCTCGTAATTCTGTCGGTTTGATCTTCATTCCACTTGGCATCATTGCACCTACTTTTGCAACTACAACCTTCTGTCCAGCTTCCACGTTTGGAGCACCGCAGACAATTTGTAATGTTTCATTACCAACGTCCACTTTACAAACACTGAGTTTGTCAGCATTCTCATGTTGCTCCTTACTTTCTACATAACCAATTACAAACTTGGGACTTAAGTCAAAATTCAAATCATCATCTAAGTTAAGCTGACGAAACAACTGTTTCATTTCTGCTAAATTTTCTTCCGTTAACGTTATCTTTCCAGTTGAAAGAAAAGTAAAGTGCTGTGACGCATGAAAAATATTATAGCCAATTACTTTACCTGAATGATCTTTTATTCTTACAACATCACCATTCCTATCCGTTTTTATTTTCTCCCGGTCTCCTTCTTCCATAGGGATGATTAGCACATCACCAATTCCATTTAAGTTGTAAAAAACATTCATGTTCATCATCCTTTTCCATTTCTAATTCTTTTCTGGTTTGTTTTTGGCTAAGATAAAGATTGGCTCCAATGTCTTATCTTCATATATCATTGGAAGTGAAGTGATTGGGATTCTCCCTTCCGCAAAGAACTTCATAGTCATCTGTGCCAGAATATCATAGCCTGTTTTATTTTGAACATCTGTAATAATTAGTACGTCCTGATGAGGTACTGCAATTGCTAGTTCACCTTTACTATTAGCTTTCATTTCTTCCAAAAATGCTTCATTTAAAATTCTGCTAGCATCATAGCCATCCTGTGTTGCAATAAAATAAAAATCATTGCCTGCAACTTGATCTTCTTTATAATCAACTGGTAGTGAACGCAAATTAAATGTAGCAATTTCATCGATATGCTCTTTGGTCCAGCCTTCTTTATCGAGTAAGTCTTCGTCAATTAATCGATAGGACTTTCCTAAATCCAATGCATAAAACACACGTGTCTCAGCCGTATGATCTTTATATACTAGGTCAATTTCTGCTTTTGTAGTGGTTGGGAAAGAAGTTGAGCGAATCACTGGATAAATCTGTTTTTCCATTCCAGATAAGTGATGTTCCTCATTCATAATTCGCAATGCTTCTTTAATATGTTCCTCAAGCTCAACAATAGCTACTTCTCCACGTTGATTGTATTTTGCAACAACATTTGGTAACGTTATGGTCATTCCTTTTTTCGATTCTTTCCATTCAATACGAAATGTGTCTTTATCTCGATTATAAGAAGTGCGATACGCTTCATTAGCTAATCGCTCTTCCAAAATTTTTTTTAACTTCAAACTTGTCATTTTCATATGAATCCTCCTGACGTATTACACCCTCTTCCTATAAGAATGCTCCAATTACGTCTGCGATCTTAGACAACCTTTTATCATCTAGATAGCTTATACAAAAGAGGTTAAAATTTTTGGTTACGTTAACTAACTTTATTTATCACTGACTTCTTTTAGAAACTCGATAATTTCTTGTTTCGTTTTACGATCTTTACTTACAAATCTTCCCGTTTCTTTTCCGTCATTAAAGGCAATAAAACTTGGTATCCCAAAGATCGCATAATCTTGGCATATATCAATAAATTTATCTCTATCTACTTTTACGAATGAAAAGCTTGGAAATTCTGCCTCAATTTCTGGTAGTACTGGTTCGATAACGGTGCAATCAGGACACCATCCCGCTGTAAAATATAGAATAACATTTTCTTGTTTTATCCATTTTTTAAATTCCTCTTGTGACGCTAAAGTTTCCATTATATCAACTCCCACAATTATGATAGACTAGTTTATCGTTTGTTTCCAACATAATGTAACATATATGCAAGTAAGTGTATTGTAAAAGAGACTATACCAATAAGAAATAGTTCGTACCTTTACCTAAAACAGTAAATATGCAAACATATGGTATACTCAACTTATATTAAAATAATCCCGTTTCTTTTTCAATTAACAGTTGTTTTATTGTAAAGCAATGGACTTCGCTATTTTCATCATTGTCTCTGCATCCTCATCAAGGCCATTTTTATCTACATATGTGGTCACCTTAACACCACCTACACCGACCTGCAATTCAAATTTATTATCTTCCTCAGGTAAAACCCGAAAATATCCAAATCCGTTAGAATCAGAAAAAGATGATACGTTTAACGCATCTTTTTTCGTTGCAGCTGCAAAATTTAATGTACTTTTCGCATTTTCATTTGTGTTATGAAATACAATAAAGGTTTGATTCTTATCCTCTAGAATTAGGTTGCTCTCATCTTCATCTACAACTTCCATCCCATTTGGTAAATAGAATGATTTATTTCCTATCCCATAGTTCAAGGGTACTTTTTCTTTATTCTCAAAGGTTTCCTTCGTAATTTTCTCAGCTTCCTTGATAGCTTCTTGATCAGACTTCATACTGCAGCCACCGGTAATAAGAACTAATATAGATAAAAACACCACTAAAAAAGGTAGCTTTATCCTCATATAATTCCTCCTATTTCCTCCTATTTTTACACCATCTATCATACTATGGATAGAAACGAAAGTGAAACACGCTACGTTACCTTCGGTTGTTAAATTCTTTTCAATTGTTTTATTTTTGTATACGATAGTACTAAATCATGCAATGGAGGAGATATAATGGAACTAACCGTCTATTTAGCGGGGCAAATTCATGACAACTGGAGAGAGGAAGTAGAACAGCTAGCAACGAACAAAGGACTTCCTTTAACCTTTGTAGCACCTCAAACAAATCATGAACGTTCGGATAATATTGGAGACGACATTATAGGAAGACAGCCCAGTAAAGTACACAAAGATGAAGCCGCATCACGAATAAACAATTTCAGGACGCAAGTACTCATGGAAAAAGCAGATATAGTTATCGCTCTATTTGGTGAAAAATATAAGCAATGGAACACAGCTATGGATGCCAGCTATGCAATAACGTTAAATAAACCGACCATTATTATTCGACCAGAATCCCTAATACATCCATTAAAGGAGTTATCAGCGAAAGCAAATGTCACCGTTGAATCGATAGAACAGGCTTTAGAAGTCATTAATTATATATTTGAATAAAGTGAAACTTCAATCAGTGGAGGGTTGGTTTATCACCCACTGATTGTTAGGTGAACCAATCGGACATTTACTGCAGTTGAACCCTCACTTACCAATATTGGTAGTGGTTTTACTGTATTGCTTGAAGTGAAGGTTTTATATGCTGGATAAATCTTGCAAGCTTTCTTCATGCCTATCACTCGCTCATTACTGACGAAAGTCCAAGTCTATAGTTCGTGTCTGAATGGATGTCATCAAATGAAGATGGCTGTCGATAGTTTCGACAGCCTAAAGTTTGGATAGAGTTTTTATGCTTTATGGAATTCCCATTGCCCTCTTAATAAGGTTACTACATGAGAAAACATCGCTTGTCTAGTCATTAGGTAATTCGTGAAAACTCCAATTGCACCTTCCTTTTTACTTACGTCCTCCTTATTTGCATACGCGTCCATCAAATAGCCAAGCTCTTTACCTTCTGTCAATTCCGTTGCAAGTTCTTTAGGCAAAATAATTCTAGCACCACTAGCTGTATAGACAGTTTCTTCAGGAGTTACTAGTGCACCCCAATTACAAAGATAAAGCTGATCACCGATATACATTACGCCACCTTCAAGACCTATTCCAAAATTATTTGAGCCTTCTGCACAAGCAATGGCACGATTAATCGCTCCCTGTCTAGTCTCATCATCGGAAAATGGCTGTGCTGCCACATGAGATTGGACACGCTTCGATGTTACATAGCTTTCAGGAAAAACTTCTGTCACTGCTTTTAGCTTAGCAGGATTGCTTGATCCGACTGTAATATTCATGCTTTATCTCCTTTTTTATTATAACTATTATACAGATTGATGAATTTGATCTAATGTATTTTGGTCCGTTTGTTTAATTAGCTTTACTAATAATTCTTTAGCAGCTGCATAGTCATCAACGTGAATGATTGATGCTGACGTATGAATGTAGCGTGAGCAAATCCCAACAACGGCTGATGGCACACCATTATTTGCTAAATGTACACGCCCAGCATCCGTACCACCTTGAGAGATAAAGTATTGATATGGAATATTATTGCTTTCCGCTGTATCCAGCACAAAGTTTTTCATTCCTTGATGGGTGATCATCGAACGATCAAAAATTCGTAACAATGCCCCTTCTCCCAGTTGACCAAATTCCTCTTTATTTCCAGAAGCATCGTTTGCTGGTGAAGCATCAAGTGCATAGAAAATATCTGGTTTAATCATATTTGCGGCTACTTGTGCACCTCTTAGCCCAACTTCTTCTTGAACAGTTGCCCCAGAAAATAAATGATTCGGTATCGTTTGACCTTGTAACTCTTGTAGTAATTCGATTGCTAAGCCACATCCATAACGATTATCCCAAGCCTTTGCCATAATTTTTTTGTCATTCGCCATTGGAGTAAAAGGAGTTAGCGGCACTATAGATTGCCCAGGCTTAATTCCAATTTTTTCAGCATCCTCTTTATCATCTGCTCCGATATCAATTAGCATATTCTTTATTTCCATTGGCTGCTTACGCTGTGCATCTGTTAGATTATGTGGTGGTATTGATCCAATGACACCTACAATTGGCCCATTATCTGTCATAATTTGAACTCGTTGAGCAAGTAATACTTGGCTCCACCATCCACCTAATGTTTGAAAGCGAATCATTCCATTTTTTGTAATTTGTGTCACCATAAAGCCTACTTCATCCATATGACCTGCTACCAATACTGTTGGACCTTCTCCTTTTCTCTCTCCAAAAATACCACCTAAGTTATCTTGAACAATATTATCTGCATATTTACTTAGTTCTTGTTTCATAAATTCTCGAACAAGCTTTTCATTGCCTGGTGCACCTTGCAATTCCGTTAAATTTTTAAAAAGTGTTAGCGTTTCCTGATTCATGTAAAATCCCACCCTTTGCTTTCTATGTACTATTAATAGTATAACGGAAGTTGTCTATCTGTTTCCACTATTGGCTCATGTCACTTTATTATTTTCTATTTTTTTTAGAATACGATATACTAGCATATGTAAAGATTAGTGATATAGATTCAAAATAATAGCAAGAGGTGAATAGAAATGGGTATGAAAAAAGCAGTTCTTGCAGCAGGGTTAGGTGTAGCAGTAGGGTACATTGCTAAACAACAAATTGATCAAATGCAAAAAATAACCCCGGAGAAAGCTTTAAAGCAAGCGAAAGAAACCTTTAAAAAACAAGGTCCTATAAGTGGTTCGTGGATCTATATGAAGCCACAAGAAATAGAGAAAAACGGTCTACTATACAGCGCCTATCGTGGTGGTGTAACACGTAACCTTGATGGGGAAAATAAACAGTATGAATTCTACGTAGATGTAGAAACAGGTGCTGTTATTGACTCTGTACAAACTGCCTAGAACAGGTGTCTACAAGTTACAACTCGATACTTACTTAATCAAAAAAAGCTGCTGAACATAAGTGCAGCTTTTTTGATTGTGTCGTGTATTTTTAGCTATTTCGTTTTATTTTGTCAACGGCATTACCTGCTTCGTCATACTTAATGGCTCTGTAATATGCGTCATGGTAAAACGTATACCAAGCGCGCTTTCCATATCCAATATCCATCCACTTTTCTTTTTGATGAACGGAAGTAACCGGATAATCATCATAGGCTAGCGCCCATAATTTATTTTGATGCGCATGTGTTGGCATAATATCTGCCATATGAATAAAACAAGAATCGCCGTCTTCGAAGACAATAATACTATGTCCCTCGCTATGTCCACCAGTATGAATCATCTTTAACCCAGGAATGAGTTCTATTTCAGTTGCAAACGGTTGTACTTGATGAACTATTGACTCCCAGTTCTTTTTCCAATATGTATTCACAGATCGTATATTTGGATTTTTCATTTCATTCCATTCTAGCTTCGACGTATAGATAGTTGCATTGTTAAAAACTGGTTCATATGAATCTCCTTTTACCTTTGTTAGTCCACAAGCATGATCAAAATGAAGATGTGTCATTAGTACTGCATCTATATCATCGACTGATAATCCAATTTCTGCTAAGGACGCATCTATATTTGATTGCTCCATTACACCGAAATTACGCATCTGTTTATCCGTTAGTTTATGATAGCCCAAACCGCTATCAATTAAGAATTTTTTATTATCAATTTCTACTAGAATCGGATCTGTTCGTAATTCAATCTGGTTTTGGTTGTTATAGGGATATTTCTTACTCCATAATACTTTTGGTACTACACCAAACATAGCCCCACCGTCCAAATAATTTACTCCACCTTGAAGCCATGTTAATGTCGCTCTTCCTACCTTAAGCCTTTCCACCACTTATCTCCCCTTTTTTATAGTTTTAGTTTAGCAAAACGTTGAACAAAATCGCAAACGCTATCATTTTAAAAAATGACATCGTATGATAGATTGTAAGCTATTGCCTTGTCCCTAATCTCTTAAAGCGTCGTTAATGGCTTTCAAAATTTCAGCACAGCATGCTATATACAATAAAGCATTTAAGCAAAGGCAAAGTAGCCTATTTTGCTCGGAGTTTCGTTATCTTATTTTCTTCTTGTGACATTAGAACGATTCATTTATGACGAGCAATCAACTACGCTATTTCCAGAGTAGCTATGACTCATCCTTTCCAGTTATTCATTTTTTCTTCGATTAAACTCTTTTGTCCGTGCTTTCGCCATACAAGAACAAAAGAGCAAGTGCCCGATTAGAAGGGTAGTGACTGGAACGAGTCAACGGAGATAAAGGAAGCACGATGAACTTGTGAGCCGATGATGACTTAGATTAGGGTGATTCGTGAAGTCGCCCTCGTTTCTGGGCGCTGGAGCTGCTGCAACTCAACACGCCCATATGGATCCACATGGGCAAATTTTATATTTTCCTAAACAATAATTATGAGGATCGGACAAAACACAACTTCTTTACTCAAAATACGAATAATCATGTTATCAATAGGAGTATCATCACCGCACCGTGAAACTATACGCGCTTTCCCCGGGTACAGTCTCAGCTAACTTGGTAAAGAAAAACACGTTACCAAGTGGATCTTCGGACTCGTGCTGTTCCCGCTGGAGTCTCGCTTATTTCAGGTGCTAAATGAATGATTCTGATCAAAAAACGAACGATAATTAATTCCAACCTAATCATCGTTCGTTTATTATTGTTGCTTCATTATTTTGTCTCAGTTCCTATTTTTATTGCTAATTGAAGCACGGCAACGATAAATCGGTTGACCCTTTGCCGAGAATTTTTCTTCATATTCAGTCATTCTATTTGTTGGATCATCAATGGAATGCAGATCTAAATTTACTTCCGAAAGTACAAATCCATATTGTGAAAAACTCATTAATGAATATTCGAATAACCCCATATTATCTGTTTTTAACACAATCTCACCTAATGGATCTAGTATCTCCTGATACTTTTCTAAAAACGTATGGTACGTTAATCTTCGCTTTTCATGCCTGTTTTTCGGCCATGGATCAGAGAAGTTTAAATAAATCGTTGCAACTTCATTTGCTGAAAACAAGTCTATTATATTTGCAGCATCTTCGTTTACTAACAAAACGTTTGGCTGCTTTGATAGTATTACTTTTTGAGCCGCCGTTACAATAATGCTTTTAGCAAGCTCTATTCCAATAAAGTTTATCTCTGGAAACTGTTTAGCCATCTCTGAAATAAATTGGCCCTTTCCAGTGCCGATTTCAACGTGAATAGGATTACGATTACCAAAGAGTTCATGCCAATTATTTTTATGCGACGAGGAATTTGGTATCACAATATGTGAGTTTTCCTGCAAAAAATCATCAGCCCAAGGTTTATTTCGTTGACGCATTTTCTTCCTCTCTTTCTGTAGTTAAAAGTATAGAAAAAGAAATATGAACGATACTAAGATCTGAGGTGATCGAGGATGACATTAAACGTAAACAATCAACTAACATTACTGAAGGACCTTTTAGACGAACAAAAGCTCGACTGCTGTGGGAATGTTTCTGAATATCAGCAAATAACACGAATTGTACAATCTCTTATGAATAACTCAAATGTAACAGACAAACAACTGATGCAGTTACTTCCAGAAATTCATTATTATGGAAAAGAAGGAGAGAAGACACAGGATATTGAACAGCATATTACTGCCAATAATGATAACTTGAATAATTGGATAAATGCAATACACCAATCTAATTTAAATTAAATGCAACAATATGATCGTTTAATTCTTTTAAATCCTGTAATCTTTCATGTACTTTACTAATTTCTTTTCTTTCAACATGCCAACAAACATAATGTAGAGCATCAAGTAATAAATACCAGTACATCCGTTCAATTAGACGATTATCACTAGTAATTCCATAGTTCCGCAGCCATTCATCCCAATTCTCTTTTGGAATATACCATTTCAAAACCATACCATAATCCGTCACTGGGTCTGCAATCAATGCGTTATCCCAATCAATTAGATAGAGGTTGCCTTCATCAGTAAGTAAAACATTATTGTGGTTTAAGTCACCATGACAAACCACAAGTTTTTGTTCTCTTGTGATCGGTAATAATTTCTTTAAATATACCAGTGCTTTTTGTACGTATTCGTTTGTCTTTAATAAATCTGTATATTCTAATCTCTTTAATATATTTAAATAGCTTTCATCTGATGTAACTGGTTTTTTCCCCAGTCGCATAAGCATGTGTAATAACTCTGATGAATGGTGAATTTTCCGTAGCAATGCAGCAACATCTGTATGTTGCATTTCTGCAGGTTTTAATTCTCTACCCTCAAGCCATTCCTGCGCTGTTATCACATCACCATTTTCCATCCGTTTTGTCCAAATTAGCTTTGGAACAATGCCTTCTGCTGAGAGTACAGCTAAAAATGGTGAAGAATTTCTTTTCAAAAACAGTCGTTGATCGTTCTTCGTTGCTAGATAAGCGTCTCCAGTTAACCCCCCAGCTGGAGTCACTTGCCACTCGTTACCTAGAACTCGCTTCAGCCAGTCCACCATAAATTCCTCACATCTTTCAAAATTTAGCGTTCAATAATACATTTTATCGATATTTATACAAAAATACAAATATGTGAATAGTTTATCATGTAGTAATCAATCCTACCACATCAAAGCTCATCATCGGCAAATTCAAAGGTTGTTTGCTCTTCTTCCCATTCTGGACGTTTCACAGAGGTTGTTTGACAATGATTTAATAACGCCTCTGCTACTTTCAGCTGTCTGTTTTTTAATGGGGAAGAAAGGGTTCTTTTATCCTGAAACCACTGTTCGTACTGCTGTCTACCAATAATCTTTGTTTGAAACGGCTCCTCTGAAAAAATAATATTATTCGTTTTGGATAATACTGTCTTTTGTATGGGAAAATCTATCTTATTATAATTAAGAACGCTCTTGACAATTTGTTCCGTTCGCTTCAAAGGAATATGCGGGTTTAAAACCTTACGTTGTTCATCTTCATCTGTTACGGTCCAAGTTCGTTCATCACCAGCCATTATCGTAGTTCCTATCCCCTCATCCATTAAATAGATGATTTCAACACCAATTGGGCTTATCAGGATAATTTCGCCATCTACTGGTGCTTTTTTAATATTAAAGATAGGATAATACATAATTAAATAAGTATCCGGAAATCGCTGAAGAAAATATTTAATTTCTGGATCACTCGCATAAGACTTATCGATGAATGAAAGGTCAGTTACAGTAGAAGTTGCCCATTTCAGCTGAATTTGTAGGAGTCTATCAAGAAAAAATTGCTTTAACTCTATCTTAGAATTTGGTAATGAAGATGTTTCATCCTGCACATTTAGCTCCTCAACCTGCTCCTTTTTCTTCCAAATCTTCCATTTAGGAGAGCGAGAGATCTCTTCTGTTGTATGTATGTCTATTTCGGTCATTTCTTCTCTTTTTAACCAGAGTGCATTCAGCTTTTGCCAATTATCCTGCTTCAGTCGGATAAATTGACTAGGATAACGATATGCATTCCATTCGTAGCGTGAGATATAATCCTGAAGTTTAATTAATTGAGCCAGAATCCTCACCTCCAATTCCATTAAAGCTAGCAACGATTTTATATTTAGGCATTTCTTTAGGATAAATACGAAACAACCCTATTTTATCGATAAGAAAAGGCTGTTTTTCTGTGTATGTAGCTTTCACGGTAGCTAATGTTTTCGCCATTCCAGTCGAACCTGTCCATTTTTTTGCTAATGTTATATGCGGTACAAAATCACGCTTTTCCTTAGAAAAGCCAATCTGTTCAACAGCTTTTTCAACCTGCTCCTGCAATTTTTTGAGACGATCAGTTAGTTCTACATCCGCATAAAGGACTCTAGGTTGCGTTTTCGATCCAAATGCTCCAACTCCACCTACCTGTGTGTTAAACGCTTGAAAAGAATGAAGCTCTTCTAATACTTGTATTAAGGCCTGTAATTTTTTATCGGCTACTGGCCCTAAAAACTTTAATGTAACATGCAAATCCTGCCTGTGAGGCCATTGCTTATATGATAATTGCTCCATTAAATTTTCCTGCAACATAGAAAAATAATTTTGCAGATGGGTCGAAAGCGGAATGGCAATAAAATAATGTGGTTGTTCAGTCATCCTAAACTCCTCCAATTATTTTTTCAAGCTGAGGCAATATCCTAGTTCTTCCTTAGACAATTCACGATATGATCCTACTCTTAAAGCATCATCCAGCTTTAGCCTTCCCATTTGTTTTCGTTTTAAGTAAATAACTTCTTTATTAACAGCCTGAAACATCCGTTTCACTTGATGAAACTTTCCTTCTGTAATTGTAATTTCTACTTCAGAGATATCATCCGTTTGAAGTATGTTTAGGTTTGCTGGCATAGTCATATAGCCATCCTCTAATTGAATGCCATTACTAAATTTGATATGGTCTTGTTCCGTTACCCTTCCTTTAATCTTGGCGTAGTAGACCTTATCAACCTTTTTCTTTGGTGAAAGCAAATGGTGGGCTAAGTCTCCATCATTTGTAAGTAATAATAACCCCTCTGTATCCTTATCTAATCTACCAACAGGAAATGGCTTATAATGTTGAAACTCATCTGTCAATAAGTCGATCACTGTTTTTTGTCGTTTATCCTCAGTTGCAGAGATTACTCCAGGAGGTTTATGCATCATGATATAGATGTTTGGTTTGTAGTGAACCGTATTACCATCTACTTTTATTTGATCCATAGTGGGATTAATATGTTTGCCGCCATCTCTAATCACAGTATCATTTACTGTAATGCGCTTTTTCTTTAGCAACACTTTCACTTCTTTTCGACTACCAATCCCAGTATTGGCCAACAATTTATCAAGTCGCATTAGTCCTCCTCCTATCTACGAAATAATTTATCCAATACACGTACTCGTTTTCCTAAAACTCTTTCCAGTAATGTCGAATGATAAGCGAACCATAAGTAAACACTACCACCAACGATAACACAAATGGTAAGAATTATCGCAAGCCCCCATCTTCCATTAGGAATCACCATTCCTAACAACGCTTTGAGTATGAGGATGCAAACACTCATAATAATGGCAAAGATTCCAATTAAGATAGTTCGTTTAATTAGTTGCTTATAAGAAAAATCAATCGAACTACGTATCCGCCATAGATTCAAACTGACCGCTATACCGGCAGCTAAAGCTGTTCCAAAAATGGCCCCCTTAGCACCAAATACATAAATAAGTTGTATATTAAAAAGCACCTTAACAAGTAGTCCTGCTAACAAACTAACAACTGCAAAACGCTGTTGGTTTATCGCTTGTAGTACTGATGATGTTACACTAAATAATGCGAAGAACAGAGCCACTGGTGCATACCATGCTAACAGTGGACCTGAAATAGCTAATTTGTCTAATTCTCCAAATAATGTTCCATATGCCTCATCTGAAAGTAATGAAAGACCAACAACAGCTGGAATAACAAGTACCATAATAATTTGTAAGGCCTGGTTAATTTGTTTCGTTAATAACTCCGAATTATTTTGTGTATATGACTTGGTTAATTCAGGAAGAATGGCAAGTGACAAGCCAGTAGCAAGTGTTATCGGAATAATGACCAATTTATGACCATAGAAGTTGATTACAGAATATGTGAATTCCCATATTTCCTTATTACCACTTGCTACCATAGACCGTTCAAAAGTAAACTGGTCAACCAATTGATATAATGGTATAGCTAATCCTACTAATACAAATGGTCCTGCATATCTAAATAGTTCTAAGAACAGATCTTTCTTAGGTATATCATATGAATATGTTTGCTGCTCAATTTGTTTATATAGATGAGATTTTCTTTTATTCCAATAAATCCACAATACGAGACATGAAGCTACTGCACCAAGAAAAGCAGCAAAGGTTGAAAAGCCAACCGCCGCTAGTTCGGATCCATTTAGTATCTTTAAAATAATAAATGAGCCACCTAAAAGAAACACAATACGTACGATTTGCTCCATTACTTGTGATATTGCAGTAGGCCCCATGGAATTATGTCCTTGAAAAAAACCTCGGACAATACTCATAACTGGGATAATTATTAAAGCAAAACTTACCATACGTATGACAAAGGCAACATCAGAGACAGTAATATTAGCTGGGTCATCACTAGTAATCATTCCACTTGCTAACCACTCTGCGCTGAAAAACATTGCTAAAAACGCAAATATACCAGTGACCATCATCATAGTCATAGCGGTTCGAAACATTCTCATACCCGTTTCATAATCTCCAACCGCATTGTATTTTGATACAAATTTAGACACCGCTAACGGAACACCAACTGTCGATAGGCTAATAAATATACTATACGGTGTATATGCGTAAGCAAATAACGTACCACCACTTGGACCTACTAAAGCGTTGAAGGGAACAACATATATCATTCCTAAGAATTTAGATAAAAAAGAAGCTCCCGTTAATAACATCGTTCCTCGGACAATATTTGACATTATTTCACCTGCATTTATTTACATTTGATATAAATTTCGAAACACTCATTATTTGATTATAACGAAATTGCTTATTAGATAAAAAGAATCATATGGACTATTTTATCACATTTAAAGGTTTATACTTATGTATATATGACTATACAACCATCTTTTTACACTGATATAGGCACTGAGCAACTTACATTTGTACTAATTTCTTCACATATTGTATGGGAGATCTGCAATTAGAAAACGATAATTGTTTGTACTTGTTTATCGTGTTAATATACATACGGAAAGGAATGAAAAAAATTGTCCTATGATGTAATTGTTATTGGTGGTGGACCTTCAGGGTTAATGGCGGCAATTGCTGCAGCTGAATCAGGTGCACAAACACTTTTAATAGAAAAAGGAAAGAAATTAGGAAAAAAACTTGCTATTTCAGGTGGCGGCAGATGTAATGTAACGAATCGTCTACCTCAGGAAGAAGTCATTAAGTATATACCAGGAAATGGAAAATTTTTATTTAGTGCTTTCTCCGTTTTTAATAATTATGATATTATTGAATTTTTTGAAGGATTAGATGTTCCGTTGAAGGAGGAAGACCATGGAAGAATGTTCCCTGTCTCTAATCAGTCAAAAACTGTGGTGAACGCATTATTAAAACAATTGGATGACCTTAACGTGGTAGTTCGATTAGAAACGCCTGTTAAAGCTATTCATTATGAAGAAAATAACCACAGCGTCATTTTAAGAGACGGTACAAAAGTACAAACGAAAAGTGTAGTTATTGCCGTTGGTGGGAAGGCAGTACCCCATACTGGATCAACGGGAGACGGATATGCATGGGCAAAAAAAGCTGGTCATACAATAACAGAACTTTATCCAACAGAGGTTGCATTAACATCTAATGAACCTTTTATACAGAATAAAGCTCTTCAAGGTCTATCTTTACGTGATGTTAAGTTATCTGTACTTAATCAAAAGAATAAGCCGATTATTAGCCATCAAATGGATATGATCTTTACTCATTTTGGGATCTCAGGTCCTGCAGTACTAAGATGCTCTCAATTTGTTGTAAAAGAGTTAAAAAAGGGAAGAACTGCTGTTCCAATGATTATTGATGTATTGCCACATGAATCGGAACAAATAATTGTAGATAGAATATTACGTAATGTGGAGATGAATCCTAAAAAATCCTTTAAAAATATCTTAAAAGGGATAGCTCCAGAACGATTTATTTTATATCTGCTAACTAAACATCAGATTAAAGAAGATCAAAGAGCAGGGTCACTGTCTAAGCAAACCATTCGACAACTTATACATGATCTTAAACAGTTTACCTTTACAGTTCATGGTTCTTTACCTCTTGATAAAGCATTTGTGACAGGAGGCGGTGTCTCAATTAAAGAAATTGTTCCAAATACAATGCAGTCAAAAATAATGGAAAGACTTTATTTCTGTGGCGAAATTCTTGATATACACGGTTATACCGGCGGTTATAATATAACTTCAGCTCTAGTAACTGGAAGATTAGCTGGATTAAACGCGGCCATTGAGTCTGGACATGTTGGTAGTTGATTCCTTGCATTATTTAAGACAAGTAGATCAATCTAATATTGTCTGCGTTTTAACTATAAGGATCTTAGAAAGGGTTGGTTTAAATGCAAAAAAATGGAATGTGGTTACCGATTATTGCCTCTGTAGGTGTAGGAGCAGCAACGTATTATACGATGACTAAAAATAATCAAAATCTTGGACAGACCATGCAGAAAATGATTCCGTTTGTTTCGCAAATGACAAACTCAAATAATGGAAATTCTAGTAATTCCCAACAATTAGGTCCTTATGGGATGAGCTAAACAGACAAAAGCGTACCAACAAAATTGGTACGCTTTTTTTAAATTTAGTTTTACTATCAATTATAAATTGTGTAAAATAGGGGGTATTACAAAAGGGAGGGGAATCAGTGAAAGGTTTTGGATTACTACTAAGAATACTAATAGCAATCCTACTAGGTATTGCCGTTGGGTCATTTGCTAATGACTGGTTTATTCGCTTGTTTGCTACTTTTAACGACCTATTTGGGAACTTTCTTGGTTTTATAATCCCATTAATTATTCTAGGCTTTATAGCGCCTGGAATTGGTTCAATGGGGCGTGGTGCAGGTAAATTACTTGGACTAACTGGTATTATTGCTTACTCATCTACAGTTATTGCTGGCATTTTAGCATTTCTTGCAGCAAAAATGTTATATCCTTTAATGCTGAACAATCAATCGTTACAATCCTTTACAGATCCATCAGAAGGTCTTAGTGAAGGGTTTTTCCAAGTAGCTATGCCACCACCAATGGAAGTAATGACAGCACTTCTTCTTTCATTTGTAATTGGCCTTGGAATTGCTGCGATAAAAGGAGATGCATTATATAATATTACAAAGGATTTTCGTAACATTATTCATATAGTTATTGAAAAAGTAATTATTCCATTACTTCCATTTCATATTTTTGGAATATTTGCCAATATGACTGCAGCTGGGCAAGTAAGTACGATTCTAGCAGTTTTTGCTAAAGTGTTTGTTATGATAGTTATACTTCACATATTGTATTTAACTATTCAATATACAATAGCGGGAACAATGAGTAAACAAAATCCATTTAGTATGTTGAGAAGAATGGTGCCAGCATATTTCACAGCATTGGGAACACAGTCTTCAGCAGCTACTATTCCTGTTACGCTAAAGCACACAAAAACTCTAAAAGTACGTGAAGGCATTGCAGATTTCACGGTTCCTTTACTAGCAAACATTCATTTGTCTGGAAGTACTATTACAATAGTTAGCTGTGCGTTAGCTGTTATGTTTTTGCAGGGGGATGCTGTTAGTTTCGCTACCATTGTTCCATTTATTTTAATGCTAGGGATAACAATGGTTGCTGCACCAGGCGTTCCAGGAGGAGCAGTTATGGCTGCAATTGGATTATTAGAAAGCATGCTTCATTTTGGTCCAACTATGGTTTCGTTAATGATCGCATTATACTTAGCTCAAGATAGCCTTGGAACAGCTTGTAACGTCACTGGAGACGGAGCAATAACCTCTATCACTAATTCATTAAGTAGAAAATCAAAACAAGCGAATATATCATAATAACAACTTAACGACCTGAGTCGATCGACTCAGGTCGTTTCATCTAAATAATTCCATAAGAAAAACGGAGCAAAATTCGCTCAGTCCTTATCACTACATGCTCAGATTTACGCTTCCTCTAGTAGCTATTA